>JAIRYX010000431.1 GCA_031267635.1 Planctomycetaceae bacterium | reverse complement strand
CGTTGTTTTACCGTACTCTGCCGGAGACATTCCCATGTACCGCCGAAAAACTGTTGCAAAATATTGCGAAGACGAAAAACCTAACGATAATGCCGTATCAAGAATCGTTTGACCGCTGCGAAGCATCCGGCAGGCGGAATCTATTTTGTGCCGGATTTGATAATTGGCGGGAGTCGTTCCGATTTCCTCCTTGAAACGGTGTTTGAAGCGAGATTCCGATAATCCGGCAATCTTCGCAAGTTGCCTCATCGTATAAAACATTTCTTCATTCGTTTTGATTTGGTCGATGACACGAATCATTTCGGCGGAGATATTCGTTTGATGTTGCGATTGCGCCGATTCGACCAAATCAAGGAGGAACCGAAGAAGATAATTCTGAATATTCATCGGAAAAAACGGATTCGCTTTTTCCGACAAAAGGAATGATTGATCGGAACAAATGGAAATTTTTTCTGTTTCAAAATTTGCAAAAATCAAATCCAGATTTTTTTGCGTTCCGGCTTTTAACCGGAATTGACGGGACGGGAATTGAAAAAAACTTTCGTAAAGAATTTTTCCATTGGCGGGAGACAAACCAAGAAACTCCGATTGCGGGGACGGCGGTTGGAGAATCATCCAATAGAGATTGCCCTTTCCTTCATGCCAAACACCAGTTCCATGAGGTTCATGAGGGTAATTGATCAACACGTCGCCGCCGTTCAGAAAATAGTCTTTGTTCCCGACTCGGTAAAACTGGCAACCTTCCGCAAGATAACAGATTTCCATCAAATCTCCGTGATCATGAATTTGGAGCGGCGACCGTGCCGCCCGATAAAGATAATGTCCCAAAATAAGAACATCTGAAAAACCCAACAACCGGAAATCCAATATCTGACGCCCCTTCGACGGATCAACAATAATTTCAAGCATGATTCTTTCTCCTGTCTCACTTTGTGCTAAACACAAATTTGAACGACACAAAATAAAATTTGAAGTAGAATGATCCTCAAACTGAATATTGAATGACAGAAATGAAAACGTGCAACCAACCGGAAAACAGCTCATTATAATTGTTTACAATCCTACTACAAGATTCAGCACTCTTAATTTTGTGCTAAGCGCAGAGTCGAACGACACAGAATAAAGTTATAAGGTAGAATGATCACTGTTAAACTCATGGCGTCTGAATCTTCGGTTTTTAAGACAATGTTCACTATTTATCACGTCTCCCAAGTCCCTTTTGTTCTTCATGTCCCTTTATAAATAGGAAAACGATAATATGTATGGAATTTTGATTAACGGCGCCGGTTGGGTTGCCCGTCAACATATCAGGGCTTATTTACAGCGTTCCGATTGCCGAATCGTTGCGGTCAATAATCGTTCCGAAGAACATGCCGTCAATTTGGTCAAGGAATTTGGTTTGGAGAATACGGCAATTTATACCGACTTCCAACAAGCGTTACAACATCCTGAAATTGATATTGTTTCGATTTGTACGCCCCAACATCGGCATTGCGAACATGTGTTACAGGCGGCAGCGGCGGGAAAACATCTTGTCATCGAAAAACCTGCGGCAACCGCTCCCGCCGAACTCGATCAAATGCAAAATGCTGTTACAAAATCCGGCGTGAAAACGGTTGTCAGTTTTGTGTTACGATGGAATCCGTTGATTGTCATGCTCAAAAAAATGTTGGCGGACGGCGTGTTCGGCGAACCGTATTATGTTGAAGTTGATTATATGAGTTACAACGGCAGTTGGTGGGTTGGTTGGAACGAGGCGAGAACAATAGAGCAGGGGATCAGTGCGTCGTTGGTTGCCGGATGTCATGCGGTTGACGCTGCCCGCTGGCTTGCAACAGCCGACCCCAACGCCGCCGCAATCCCGAAAGAAGTTTACGCAATTTCCGGCGGACGGCGAAAAGGAACAACACGCGAATTGAACCCCACGAACAACACATGGATCGAGAACGCCCCGCCGATGGAATACGACGGACTGGAAATTATTTTAACGGAATTTACAAACGGTGTGAAGGCAAAAATTTGTGTTAATGCCGAATGTGTGATGCCTTACCGGTTTCCGATTCGGATTTTCGGTACGAAAGGAACTGCCATCGACAATAAAATCTGGTCGGAGTTTTTCCCGAAACAAAAAGATTGGATTGAAATTCCTGTTGTTTTGCCGGATTCAAGCGATGTTTCCCATCATCCGTTTCAGGCGGAGATTGATCATTTTATCGACGATTGTGTTTCAAAAAATATTGAGTCGCATTGTTCGTTGGAAGATGCCGTCCGAAGCCATGAAATTGTTTTTGCCGCGTTGGAGTGTTACCGCAACAGGATTCCCGTTGTTTTTCCTTTAAACCATCGTAATATCTCCCTCGAATGCAGTACCAAAAAATAATGAAAAAACAAGTGATCAAACCCTTATTTATTCAAATTTCCCTTAGTAACAGGAATCTCGCATCCTGCACCCTTATTCCCTTATTTTCTTGGTTCAATAAGGGAATAAGGGAGTTGCGGCGGAGTCTTGTTGGTTACTAATGGCGCTGTGAAAAAATAAGGGTTTTGATGACAAATTGTTTAGTTAAAACAAACTCCAAAATACAAAATACAAATTTAACTAGAAAAAATCTTATGATGAATGGTTTTGAACGGATTAGTCGAGTTCTTGACAGAAAAGAACCAGATACTGTTCCTGTTATGTTGCATAATTTCATGCCTGCGGCGCGCGAGGCGGGAATGACAATGCAGCAATTTCGTAGCCGACCGGAAAATATTGCTCGTGCATTTATTGATGCGTCGTTTCGGTATGGGCTTGACGGGATTTTAACGGATATGGATACGGCGTTGGAGGCTTATGCGTTGGGGGCGGAAGCGGTTTTCGACGAGGATATGCCGGCGAAAATTGTTGCGCCGATTTCGGATCGAATCGAGGAAGTTACGGATAAAATTGATACGGAAAAATTGGAACGGGACGAACGTATTCA
>JAIRYX010000419.1 GCA_031267635.1 Planctomycetaceae bacterium | reverse complement strand
ATACCGGAAATAATAAAAAATGAACAAAAAAAAGGCAATACCAAAATATCTAAACAATAATTTCCCCGACTATGCTACGCAATCGATATATATTGTCAAAACTTGTGGGAATACTTTTGATCGCAAATGCACAAATTCACACGAAAAAATTTCCGCTTTTCAAAATATTCCCTTAAAGAAACCGCAATACAAAAAATTGCTATTTCCTTCATTCCTGATTTTATGGTAAAATCATCACTCATCGTATCGCGCTTTGAGCTATGTAAGAATCAGAAAATAGATAAATGTAGAAGAATGACGCGGGTTTTTTGTGTTGCAAATCAAAAAGGAGGCGTTGGAAAGACAACAACGGCGATTTCATTGGCTGCCGGTTTTGCGAAATCGGGAGCGAGAACGTTGTTGATTGATCTTGACCCTCAATGCAACGCGACAAGCGGCGTTGGATTTACGCCGGTCATTGAACATCCGCTGGTTTCAGGACGTTCCATTCCGTCGTCCGTGGACGCAACCGCAGTGACTGGACTTGATTTACTTGCCGGAACGCGAAATTTCGGCGATATTGAAATTCTCGCACACGGTGAACAGGCAATCCTTGACCGGATACGTTTTCAATTGATGCAGGAAATTTGCGGTTACGATTTTGTACTGATTGATTGTCCGCCGTCAATGGGACAACTAACAAAACTTGCGCTGGAATGTTCTTCCGAAGTGTTTATGCCGATTCAATGCGAGTATTTTGCAATGGAAGGATTAGTGCAAATGATTGAAGTTATCGGCGACGTAATGAAGCGGCGAAAAGGAAAATTAGAATTTGGCGGAATCGTGTTGACGATGTACGATCATCTGCTTGAACTGGCAAGCGAGGTCGAACATGAAGTGCGAGATTTTTTTGGCGAAGTGGTGTTTGAGTCGGTGATTCCGCGCGACGTCGCAGTGAGCGAATCGCCCAGTCACGGCTTGTCGGTTTTAGATTACGCGCCGCGAAGCCGCGGCGCACGGGCTTATATAGAATTGTGTATGGAGGTACTTGAACGTGTCTAAGGAAAAACGGTTGGGACGCGGTTTAGAAGCGTTGTTAGGAAAAGTGGCGATGGAAACTCTGACCGATACGCCGCATCAGGAAACGTCTCATTCTTACGAGAAGACGTCGTTTCCCGGAACGGCTACGCTGGATTATGGAGAAAGCGACGAGTCGAAAGATCCTTTTTTCCACGTCAATGAAGAGGGACATTCCATCTTTGCTCATCCTGCGCTTTCGCAGCCGCACAATGAAAATCATACAGCGGCGGTCAATGCGCCGGAACTCGGAATTGATACGCCGCTTCCGCAAAGCGCTATTGACATTCTTTTAATCGACAAAAATCCGTATCAGCCGCGATTGGATTTTGATCCGAAAGAGATTCAATCGCTTGCCGACAGTATCCAAACACACGGACTTTTGCAACCGCTTGTTGTCCGCAAGGTGAATGACCGTTATCAGTTAATTGCGGGAGAACGGCGGTTGCGTGCGGCGTTATTGGCGGGTTGGCAGGAAGTGTCGGTACATGTTTTGGCGGTGGACGACCGTCAATTGGCGGAATTAGCGTTGACTGAAAATCTGCAACGCCGCGACTTGAACGCGATTGAAAAAGCGCTGGCGTTTCAGCGTTATCTCGATACTTACGGCGGTAAACATGAAGAACTGGCAAAACGTTTGGAGTTGGAACGCTCGACTGTGACAAACTTTTTGCGGCTTTTGGATTTGCCGGAAGAAGTACGGGAAATGGTGCTAAACGACGAAATTACGCAAGGACACGCAAAAGCGATTTTGCCGCTTAAAGAAGTGTGGGAACGAATTGACGTTGCGATTCAGGTGCGTGACGAGGGCTGGAGCGTCCGTCAAACGGAGCAATATGTTCGCGACATATTAGACGGCGTCGTTCACGAAAAAAGCTGGGGGAAAGAAACGAAAGAGAAAGCATTGCGAAAATCGGCGGAGCAAGACGACCAAACCGCGTCGCTCGAACAAGATTTTCGTAATATGCTCGGCTCGAAAGTTCAATTGACGCATAACAACAAAGGACGCGGCAAAATTGTCATCTCTTTCACGTCCCATGACGAATTTGACCGGATTTATCAACTGATTTGTCAGTTGAAAAAAGCAAAGAAGTAGATGCACAATGTTATTCAAATTGTTTGCTCGGACAGCGGCTCGCAGTTTTTCGATGTCCCATCGGGAAACGGAAATTTTCGGCTTATTGCTTTCATTTTCGCGAAATTGTTTATTGATAAGAATTTAGGGAAAGTCCTAATATGGCTTGCGCATATATTTTTTGCGCACTTTTCCCAGCATTGTTTTTATTTTTTAAAAACGGCGATTGTGTTTGCGTGAATATATTGGCAAAAAAAGGGCTTGCTCGATTCTTACTTTTTTGCTAATATCTTTTTCACTTGTTTGTTTTTTTGATTTTTACTCTTTTCCCCAAGGATGGGATATGGACACCCCAAACTCTTCATCGGAAGCTGCGCGGTTAGCTTTGTCGGTGATTGCACTGACAGCGGCAGGGCAACCGATCAATCATGCTGTAATTAAAAAATTGTATGAATTATCCGGTTTGCAGGAATTGGAAAATGAAAAAAAAGACGAACCGACCATTTTTTCGCTTGCTAAATATCGAGAAAAACAATATCCTAAAGAAAATATTAAAAATAGAAAAGTTTTAACGGCAAAGACATTAGCAAATTCTCCTCACTTAAAAATCTTTTTACCAGAAGAAAATACTGATGATCGACGAGAAACCGTTCTGGCATCGACAAAAACTGTCCCGTTACTCAAAATTTTTGAAGAATAGACAAAATCCCCAATATCCTTTGCTGCGTGGACTTGCACAAAATGCCGATGTTGCGGATAATTAATGACATGAAACGTTTATCTTCTTTCTTTTTTGGTTTTCTCTTGACTGGCATATTCGGTGCGATTTTTGTTTTTGTAACATCTTGTTATAAAACAGGTTTCGACGTTCTTTCCTGTTCATTGACGGCACAGGAAAATCCCACAAAATCGCAAACGAACAATTCTGATCATTCCGACATGGTTCAATTACCGGTTCGCTTGGATATTTCAACCAATGCAGTTCATCCGCACGATTCGCGGGCATTTACGCAAGGTTTGGAGTTTCACGATGGCGTATTTTACGAAAGCACAGGACGTTACGGCGAGTCGAAATTGCGGAGAGTTGATGTTAAAACAGGGAAAATATTGCAGGAATACGCGCTGCCGCGACAGTTTTTCGGTGAAGGAATGACAGTTTTTCGCGGAAAAATTTATCAATTGACGTGGCGTGAAAAAACATGTTTTGTTTACGACCAGAAAACCTTTCAGCAGGAAAAATCGTTTCCATATCAGGGCGAGGGATGGGGAATCACGAATGATGGGACGTATCTCATTGTCAGCAACGGCTCTGCGCAATTACGATTTTACAAACCAGACAATTTTCAATTGATCAAAACTATCGAAGTGCGCGATGGAAAGAAAAAGATTGAACAAATTAACGAATTAGAATATGTGTGTGGAGAAATTTGGGCAAACATGCTGGGATCGAATTATATCGTGCGAGTCAATCCGTCAAACGGTCATGTAATCGGCTGGATTAACTGTACAGGTTTTGTTCCTAAAGATTTATCCAATGCGGACAATGAGAAAGTACTCAATGGAATTGCGTTTGACGCGGTAATGAACCGTATTTTTATCACCGGCAAATGCTGGTCCGCGTTATACGAACTTCAGCTAAATTTTCCGAAGTGAAGGTTTTATGATTCACGAAAGCCGCGAAAATTCACAAAAATTTTATTTAGAAAAACAGTAACTCTTCAGTTGCTCAAGCCAAAGAAATCCGCACTGGCCAACTATAGATTAGACCTTTTCTCTAACTTCACATCAGGTTATTTAGGCAAAACAGGTAAATGCAAAATAACTGTTTTTTGAATAGTGTTCGGTATATTGATAGGGTTAGAGAAAAGGTCTATTTACCCGAATGGCTTTACTATTGCGACTCTTCTTTATCAAGTTTCCCTTAGTAGCCAGCAATTGTGATATTTTTCGGTAAAATTGACTGTAGTACAAAGTCACGCAATTTCACTTGATATTTTTCATATCAAGGAAATTGAGGGACTTCGTAGTAGTTACCTAGTTGCCGTGCGGATTTATTTGGCGTGGGCAACTGAATAGTTACAAGGTTTTTACTTTTATGAGATTAAAATGACACAGGAGTTACAAAGATATTGTCTTTCTGTTGCAAAAAAAGCGAAAAAAGCGTCGGAACAAATGGCGACAGTAACCGGCGAGCAGAAAAACGGTTGGCTACAAAAATGTGCGTCATTATTGAGCGAACAAGCGTCGGAAATCATTGCGGCAAATGAACTTGACGTCGCTGCCGCTCCCGCTTACGGTTTGACCGCCGCCGCGATTGACCGGCTTCGGCTGACTCCGAAACGATTGTCGGAAATGGCAACGGCGATGGAAGAAGTTGCCATGTTTCCCGATCCTATTGGGCGGATTATCGAATCCAATGTCCGCCCGAATGGAATTGAAGTGCAGAAAATCAGAGTTCCACTGGGAGTTGTGTTTTTTATTTACGAATCGCGTCCGAATGTAACTTCTGATGCCGCTGCGATTTGCGTCAAAAGCGGAAACGCTGTTATTTTGCGAGGCGGAAAAGAGGCGAAATATTCCAATGAGACTGTTGTCAGAATTTTATCGGAGGCGACCGCTGAATTTTGCCTTCCATCCGATATTGTGCAGTTTGTTACAACAACGGATCGTGACGCAATTACTCATTTTCTCCAAATGCCTGAATCAATTGACGTTGCCATTCCTCGCGGTGGTGAAGGTTTGATTCGGCGGGTTACTTCTGAAGCGAAAATGCCTGTCATCAAACACTTTACGGGAAATTGTCATGTTTATATCGACCGTGAAGCCGATCCTGAAATTGCGGAACGTGTTCTCATCAATTCCAAATGTCAACGAATGGGCGTTTGCAATGCCGCCGAGACGCTAGTGATTCATCATGATGCCGTTAAATCATTATTGCCAATGCTTTGTGCGAGTTTAATTGAACGGGGAATTGAAATTCGCGGTGATGAAACGACTTGTACAATCGTGCCGCAGGCAAAACAGGCAAACGAGGAAGATTATTATACGGAATATATTGGTCCGATCATTTCGGTCAAAGTAGTCGGTTCGCTGAACGACGCAATTGAACATATTAACAAGTACAGTTCAAGCCACACGGAAGCGATTATCACCAAAGACATTACAGCGGCACGCGAATTTGCGGTACGAATCGACAGTTCAGCAGTAATGATTAACGCCAGTACAAGATTCAATGACGGTGGACAATTTGGTTTAGGTGCAGAAATCGGAATTAGTACCGACAAATTTCACGCCCGCGGACCTTGCGGTGTGAATGAATTGACAAGTTATAAATATGTTGTTTACGGCAATGGACAAATTCGTGAATAATCGTTACAAAAATTCTAACAATTGATTTTATTGCCGTGAATGTATCATTCACTACACATGAGCTATCGTAACTATTCAGCTACTCCAACCCAATAAATCCGCACTGAGCGTCTGAATAATTATCCGAAAGATTTTACTATTGCAGCCCTTATTTATCAAGTTTCCCTTAGTAGCCAACATAGCCCCCAAAAACGCGCCCTTATGCCCTTATTTGTTGGAGCATGAATGTTTATCAAAACAATGGAACGAAAAATAAGGAAATAAGGGCGCATACTGGCGATGCAATTCGGGCTACTATAGGGAATTTTATAAATAAAGACGGCAATAAGAATATTTTCTGGTAAAATTGATGGTAACTATTCCGTTGTCCTGTACGGATTTATTTGGCTTGGGCAAGTGACGCCACAATTTTCGATTGCGTTTTCAAATATTGCCCCTCAAAAACGAAATAATCGGCGGATTTGTTGCACAGAGACAGAAATTTCTGTATCAGTAATATTTTTTTGTTAAATCAAAGAGATATTTTGTCATTTTGGAACGTATTTTGCGTATTTAACTTTACTCCTCGCAATTTTTTGTCAAATTCGACTATTAAAAGCAAACTTCAAATGAAAATCTCGATTGGAAGCGACCACCACGGAGTGAATATCCGTCAGAAATTGACGCAACTTATGACGCAGCTTGGACATCAGGTGTTTGAACACGGTCCGAAAGAAGAGAAGCCGAATCCGGTCGATTACCCTGATATTGCCGGTACAGTGGCGAGTGAAGTTAGTAATGGAACAGCGGATCGAGGTGTATTGATTTGCGGAACAGGAATTGGAATGTGTATTGCCGCCAATAAATTTTATGGAATTCGCGCGGCGACAATTGCCGATGAACTGACCGCTGAAATCAGTCGTAGGCATAATAACCTCAATGTGTTATGTCTTTCAGGCGATTTACTTTCCGAACATAATTCGGAACAAATTCTCAAGGTATGGCTCAATACCGCGTTTGATGACGGGCGTCACCAACGGCGAATCGAAAAAATTTCCGCATTTGAAAATCAATAACAATTTTCCGACAATAAAATTTTTGGAATTGCTTCCTTGAGCGGACATGCGGACATGTCGAATTGCATTTTCTCTTTAATTATGAGAAAATGCTATATAACATTATACATAGAAATTCGTTTTCATGTTTTACAGGTAAAACAAGTGATGAAATGGATTTTTTTGACGTTGGCGATTTTTTTGCTTTTAGCAGGCGGCAGTCTGTTTGGATTGATTTTTGCAACGCCTCTTGCTCCGCAAGAAAATGAGGACGACGAATAACAAATGTTTTGTTCAACCGAACAAATTACAGTTTGAAAAACTTTACAAATGGAGAAAAAACAATGTCCGTTCCACTTATACCGATCATTGCTATTGGAGCGACTCTGCTCTTTTTTGCGGTGGTGGCGATTTGGGTAATTTCAGTTTACAATGGTTTAGTTACTTTTCGCAACCGATTCAAAAATGCGTTTGCCCAAATCGACGTGCAGTTGAAACGGCGGTACGATTTGATTCCCAATTTAGTCGAGACCGCGAAAGGATACATGAAACATGAACGTGACACGCTCGAAGCGGTCATTGCCGCGCGAAACAGCGCTGTGCAGGCAAACCAGCAAGCGGCGGCGAGTCCCGGCGACATGCACGCGATTCACACTCTTTCCGGTGCAGAAACCGCATTGACCGGAACGCTCGGACGTTTATTCGCCGTAATGGAGGCGTATCCCGATCTCAAAGCAAATCAAAATATGCTGGCGTTACAAGAAGAACTAACATCGACCGAAAACCGAATCGCGTTTGCTCGTCAGGCATACAACGATAGCGTAACAACCTACAACACCGCCCGTGAAACGATTCCGGCAAATATCGTCGCCGGGATGTTCCATTTTACCGAAGCGGCTTTATTTGAAGTGACCACTCCGGCGGAAAAAGAAGTAGTCAAGGTAAGTTTTTGAAAGATTTAGACGCTATATTTTTGTAATCGTTACGGTCGATTTTATCGAAAAATAAGAAAATAAGGGTGCATATTGGAGGCAATTGTTGGTTACTAACTCATGTTACGCATAGCAGTGAACATTCAGGACACACCCGCGTCCGGATTTTTCTCTCGGACGCCGGCTCGCGAGTCTCCGACGTCCCATCGGAGACGGCAATTCTTGGCTTTTGGGGTTCATTTTCTCGAAAT
>JAIRYX010000408.1 GCA_031267635.1 Planctomycetaceae bacterium | reverse complement strand
AAGTTCGACAAGGGTAAATGCTCGGCGAACAAGCGATTTTTTCCAGAATGGAAATAGAAGAAATGTTTCAAGGAAACAGGTAACGACACATAAGATGCGACATAAAAGAAAAGGCAAATGCCCACCACCTCCTCCGCCGTCATCGTTGCGACCGCCTCCTCCCGATTTGATCGCCGTACTACAACACTTCGTAAACTCCAACGCTTTTTTCAACACTCTCATTTTCCATCTCCTCTTTGAGACGTTAATTGATTTAGATTTGAAAAGACAAAAACCACTATAGTCTTTGCTGAAATCTAAACGGACTGTTTTACTTCTTGCACTTGAAAATTTTGTTTTAACAACGTTGCTACACATCAAAAATTTTTGCTGAGTCGTTATATCAAACCCAAAAACTTTAAGCGTAACAAGTATGAGGTTATTCTATCTTAAAAACTTGAATTCAACAAGGGGGGTGTTCAAAGTTTTTATAAATTTTTTGTAATATCTTCGTTCTTGTTTTTTTGACATATACCAAAAATTTCTTTTTGATAAATATCGTTTTTTGGGGGAGTTCCTATGTATTTCTGATTTATTTTTTATTTTGGCTACTATCACCAATGCAATAAATTTTGCCTTCAATCATCGTGTACCATACACGTCCATGATTATCAGAGATAAAACGATTGATAGATGAGTTTCCTCTTTTATATGACCAAAGTTTTTTACCTGTTTCTGTATCAATTGCAGCAACAACTCCGAGAGGCGAACCATAAAATAATGCTTTTTTGTGTAAAAAAAGCGGACAGGCGACATGATCATATTCCACTCCTGTTTCACAGTCCCAGAGAAGACTGAATTTTTCAGAAACAGATGAAACGGCAATCACATGTCCTTTCATAGTTTTGGCATAAGCAATACTTCCATCACAAGACGTCCCCATAGACTCTCGCACAGAGTATTTGTTTGTTCGCCAGATTTGTTTTCCCGTTTTGCGATCAATAGCAGTCATATGTCGATCGGGAGCAACAATCACGACTTGCGACTCGGAAACAACAGGGATGACGTTTCCCGGTGAATAAAGCGAACCGGGGTTCGTTCCTCGCCAAATCCATAATTCCTTACCTGTTTCCGCGTCAAGTGCATAAAGATGTTCGTTCCATGCGCCAAAAACCGCCATTCCGTGAGCAATGGCAGGCGCTCCTTGAAAACGACCATTAACGCCGGTATACGACCAAAGCTTTTGTCCTGTTTTAAGGTCAATTTTACAAAATTCATTCTTGCCGAGTCCAACGTAAACCGCTCCATCAACAATCACGGGATCGCTTGTGACAGGAAATTTCGTGATAAGACTCCAAACTTTACTTCCATCATTAACGTCGAGAGCTATGATTTCGTTATCTGAACTACCGACAACGACCAATCCGTCCGCCAGCGCCGGGGTTGAATAAATCGAACCTTTCAACAGAAATTGCCAACGGTCTTCCAGCGTCCCGTTCGTCTGGATTTTACATGCTTTGAATATTCCGATTGAGTTACCATAGTAAATATTCTGATCGTCAATGGCAATTCCTCCAAAAATTGACGCTTCATCCGTCCGCATCTCCGTGACGGAAACATCTTCAGGTAATTCTCCGTCTTCAAGTATCGGAAACGGATCACATGCAAGACCTTCTATTATTGACGGATCCCCCATCGTGAAAGTCGTAAACGGTTCTCCTTCAGGTTCTCCACATTTGCGAGCAATCAGAGATATTTGATCCCCTTTGATTTCAATAATATTATATCCAGGAACAGGGTCGCCGCCGAAAAGAGTTGGTCTTCCCATAAATCCGGGAATACCATCGTTGTTGTAACGGCGGAGGTTATGCCCATGACCACAAAAAGCTGCAATGACATTGTACTTTTTAAGGATAGACGTTACTTCAAACCAATTGTCAAGCCCCGTATTGAGTGGGTAATGAGTGAAAACGAGAACTTTTGTTTGAGGATCGGAAGCATTTTCACGAAGTTTTTTATCCAGCCAGCGGAGGTCTTCCGCCTTAACATGACCATCTGCCATTTTCATATAAGGGCCTGTACTAAATGCGATACAATAAAAATCTCCGTGTTTAAATTCAAATCGATCGTTGCCCCAAAGTTTGATCAATGTCTGGCATGCACTCTCTGACCAACACGATTCATGGTTTCCCGGAATAACATATTTTTTTTCCACATCAATCCGGTCGAGACATTTCTTAAAACAAAGCAATTCGTCATCCGACCCCATATTTGTCAGATCGCCTGTCATGACAAGATAATCGTAACGTTCCTTGTCATGGTTGACTTCATCGCCAACGGCAATTAATCCTTTTTCCCCGTCGTTCCCCGGGGTCACATGCGTATCGGTCAAAAACAGAATACGAAAGTCGTCATTCGCAAAACAAAATGAAGCGAATAGCGTAAGGATGAGCATCAAAGCAATGCTTTGAAAAAAACGGATTTGCACAAAACGCTCCTCTCAACAATGTATGTAAAATCAAAAATTATCTCGGTTATTTCACAATAGACGCTTGCCTAAATACAAATTAGACAGTACAAATACAAAATGGAATAAAAAATCCATAAAACAATATATTGAAAAAACGCCCGATATGTTTTAGCATGCAACGGATGCTTTTTAGGAACGTTATCTCAAAACCGTCACGGAATTTGTGAGGATTTCCTACCTTGAGCGATCCCTATAGCACGCCAATTACCACGACTAACTGTGTCACTGAAAAAATGGACATTCCCATCTCCCATGGCAACATTAACACCGCCTTGTGTTAAAATTTCAATTCGGTTTTTACATCATAATCGAAAACGTTGTTCTTATCTTTAACGACTTCAAATTCGATTGTGCTTTCTTTGTTAAATTCCGGCGGAACCAACGCGACACGATAATCAGCCCCTTCGGGTGTTTCCGTTGTAATTGGTTTTTTCGTTCTTTTGTCGTAAACAGCTTGTGCGGTAATCGCCACTTTGTATTTACCGGGCTTTAGACCGTCTTGTAACGTCAGTAGATATTTTCCTGTTTTGTTATTAAATGTTGTCGAAGAAGAGATAAGCGATGGATCGTCGATCGGGATAAACGCGATCGCGCACATCTCCGCGCCTTCAAATTGTCCGCCGTTAAGCGTAATCTTGCCGCTCACATCCATCCGACCGTCAGGATTTGCCGGTTTGCCTTTGCATCCTGAAAACAAGAGCATTCCGCAGACACACACTAAAATTGAGAATTGGATTTTTGACATTTTTCGGGTTTGTGTTGAATTTGAAAACTAAAATATACGGGACGTTGCGCAACGCCCCACTGAATGCGTACTCTCTTTTTTTTACATCACGGAATCGTTACCGAAAGACCGTCCTTTGTGGCTCCGAGTGGTCGCCAAACAGAACGGCTGATTGTTTCACTGACGAAATGCACACTTCCGTCGCCGAATGCCGCGTTTACGCCGCCGGTATGATTACTCCGCGCCGAAGCTTGGGCATAATACGACGCAAAAGTATAGCACGGATATTTCACACCGTCGAATGATCCGCTTACCGGACGATGATGGCACAAACTATATCCCAATCCTGAATTATCGGGATGTCTGCTGTTCGGTTCCCAATACGTACTGAAAAACGCTCCATGACCGCCGCGATACACGTCGCCTCGAAAATCACTGCTGGCAGTGCTGATGCTTGTATTATTCGTCGTCTGAATTGTTTCGGAAAACAACACGGTATTAGAAAGACCATCCGTTGCCGATGCAAGAGAGATTTGTCCATTCGGCGGAGTAAATTTAATTCGACGAAGCGCTCCTGTTGTATCCGTACTGGCAAGCGCTAACATACCAAACAACGCACCTTGTTGGTCAATACGGTCGCTGTCGCCAAATTCGCTTGTCCAGTCTCCTGAAAAATTACTCAACCAACAATTCATTCGTGTTGTATCCTCCGTAAAACCGGCTGCGGAGTCAATACCGGCGCCAATCGCGGTTTGACCGCAACAAGCAAGATAGTTGGTTTTGGGACCTTGTCGTACCTCGTTTGGCGCAGCGGGATTTTCCGTATATCGAACGTTCTTTTCAGAACTGGGACACGAGTAACAATTGACGTCAGCATTGTGCCAAGCGGCATAATTTGTCGGATGAGCATACCGCCCTCTTTCTGTTCCTGAATCGGAGACGCCGTCATATTCAACTCTCATCGTCGAGTAGAGCGACTGTTGCTCAATGAATGGAAGAATGAAGGAATTCCAACTCAGAAAATTCCAATCTCTCGCTCCAACCGGCAAGCGTTCGTGATATGTGTCGGCATGATTGTGGCAACCGAGCGCAATTTGTTTGAGGTTGTTACTACACTGCATTCTTCTAGCGGCTTCTCGTGCAGCTTGAACGGCGGGTAAAAGGAGTGCAATCAAAATTCCAATGATTGCTATCACTACAAGAAGTTCGACAAGGGTAAATGCTCGGCGAACAAGCGATTTTTTCCAGAATGGAAATAGAAG
>JAIRYX010000374.1 GCA_031267635.1 Planctomycetaceae bacterium | reverse complement strand
TAAAATTGAAAACGAGGACAATGTAAAATGTATATTTTACCTATATTCCCGCTTTACCATCATGCTGCATTCTAATATCTAGACAATTGGGATCTCTTACTCCTTTGAGAGCGTCATGCTACCAGGTGCGTAACATGAGATCTTAATCAATGTTAGAGTTTCAATAAGGGGAAAAAGTAAAAATTTTGACTCTATCCACTAGTGAGTTGTGGATAATAAATTTCATCACATCGTTACCGCAAACTGTTCATAAAAGCGTACATCGCCTGAATTGAATAAACGGATGTCGCGAACGCCGTATTTCATCATAGCAAGTCTTGTCAGTCCAAGTCCAAACGCGAAACCGCTATACTCGTTCGGGTCAATTTTGCCATATTCCAACACGCGCGGATGAATCAAGCCGCACGGAATCAGTTCAATCCAGCCGCTTTCTTTGCAAGTCGGACATCCTTTGCCGTCGCAAATAAGACAATTAAGATCAAGTTCAAACCCCGGCTCGACAAACGGGAAAAAACCCGGACGCAAACGTACTTGGACTTCGCGGCGAAACACCTCGCCAAGCAGCGTTTTCATGACCGCAATCAGATTGGCGACGGAAATATTTTTGTCCACAACAAGTCCTTCGCACTGATAAAACGTATTTTCGTGGCTTGCGTCAATCGCCTCGTAGCGAAAACATCTGCCGGGGAAAATCGCGCGAATCGGCGCACCGAATCGCTCCAACGCTCGTACCTGATTCGCCGACGTGTGCGTTTTCATCACCATGCCGTTGGTTAACCAGAACGTGTCTTGCATATCGCGTGCCGGATGGTCGTCCGGGATATTGAGCGACTCGAAATTGTAATATTCCGTCTCAATATCAGGACCTTGCAGAACCATAAATCCCATTCCTTGAAAGATTTGATGCAATTCTACTAACGTTGTCGTAATCGGATGCAACGCTCCGAGCCGTCGGCTCAAGCCCGGCACGGTCAAATCAATTTCCCGCGTTTCGCCGCTCGTCGTACCGGGTTGTTTCGCGGATGCTGCGGCGATTGCGAGTTGTTCCGCCGCAAAATTTTTCAAATCGTTGAGCCGCGTTCCAAAAGTTTTTTTTTCTTCGACGCTCATTTGACTGAAATCGGTTTCTTTCGCCAGAAGCGTAATCAGTCCTTTACGTCCGAGAAATTTCACTCGCACAGTTTCCAC
Source organism: Planctomycetaceae bacterium (assembly GCA_031267635.1). Lineage (GTDB taxonomy): Bacteria > Planctomycetota > Planctomycetia > Pirellulales > Thermoguttaceae > WRMR01. Next base: position 21,821 of record JAIRYX010000374.1, on the reverse strand, counting down.
ATCTTGCGGCATTTTCGCGCCGGCTAAATCGGTAATAAATTGTTGGCGTATTGTTTCCACGTATTCAAATAAAATATACTTAAAAATTGTCAATAAAAATTTTCGGACGACTGTTGATAGATTCCCACTTATTTTCTTCCGAAACCATAATCTTTACGGTTTCACATTTTAATACAATTCGATTGAAAAACAAGAACGCAGCGATCAAAAAACGAAAGTATGTTTACTTGCTCATATTACGCATGGTCTCAAATCCTCCTAATTCGCCTCATGTTTCAAAAGGACAAACTGAACAGTCGGAACGTTGGGGGCAGAAGAAATCATTAGCAACGAAGTGTCGATTCTCAAAAATTTCAATTCATCCCGCAAGCCCTTTGTTTCCAATGAGTTAGGGCAATACCTGAAAGAACCCGCCGCCTCTCTAATTTCTAACACCCGAAAAATCCCATGTACAAACGCGAATCTCGGAGGTGTTTCTGCAAGTCGGAGAATGATATGCGGGAGTCGAATCAACGTTTTTTGACGCTCCAGCAAGAGTCATGCTGCGGGCGGAGTCAAGGTTTGGCGTCATGTGAGTTAAGATACTCATTCTACTCAAGTTGCTGAATTGAATGCAGGTGAGGTTTACTTTTGCGGATACGATAATACTGATTCGTTGATTAACAATCAAACAAACAAAACGAATACGTATTCTTTCCACTCCATTGGCGGGGATACAGGTCTTGCGTAGTCGAAAGCCGTGCTGTACAATTCTTTGATGGTTTTTGCTTAACGGGCAAAAGTCCTTGCCATAATAAAATCTCTTTCAATGTAGTAATCCAACAATGTCATTACATTTTCATTTAAAAATCAACATTTGGCTTATTCTTTTCTACTTATTATATAACAACGTTATTTTTACGGCGTCGTCTACAGAGACATGGCAATCGCTCGAAACAAAATATTTTCATATTCGCCTTGAGTCAACGCCGTATCTGCAAGCAGTTTCACTTCGTGAATGGGGAATGATGCTTGAACAATTGCCCGAACAATGGGACGCGAAACTTGCTCCGTTGTTCGGTGGACAAAAAATTTCTGATTGCTCATTCTCTTCCGTGCGCAAACCGACCTTGTCAATTTGTGCGAACCGGCAATCATATTTGACTCTGGCGGCGAAATACGGTTTGACTTCGCAAAATACGGCAGTTTGGAGTTCCGGCGGATTTTATCATCGTGAATCAAATATCATTTTGGCATATCGGCAGCCGACCGATTATTACACGCGACATGTCGTTTTGCATGAAGCATCACATTGGTACTGCGATCAATTGCTTGCTACACGGTATGAAAAACTTCCGCATTGGCTTTGCGAAGGACTTGCCGATTTTTGCGCGTTTCATGTATGGAACGGTAAAATATTGCACGCTATGCACATGCCGCGAGTTTCGTTAGAAAATTATCCCTCGCGTCTTGTCGAAATTCTCAAAGCACGACAAAAAGCGGAAACAGCGAATCCAAACGACATTTCGCCGACAACAATTGCGGAACAGTTTGAGCAATTACAATTGCGCAATATCGGCAATGCGTCAGCCGTTCCGCATGATCTTTACGCCTTGGCGTGGGGAGCAACGGCGTTTTTAATTGAGCGGTTTCCTGACGAAACGCGGCGTTTTTTCTTGAACCTGAAACAATACAATGTCGCGGAAAGCTGGCAAGCGGCGTTTTCTTCCTCGAAAATCGAATGGGACGCACAATTTTTCGAGTGGGCAAACGCTCAACAGCTTGAATGGGAGTGGATTTGGAATCTTTGGGAAGACGACGGCGAATCGCTTCTTGCGGTTAGCGATACCACCGCGCTAATTGTGCAGAATACTACATCATCGCAATTGCATTTTGAAGCGTCGCCGTTGTTGGACGGTACAACGATTGGCGTTGTTTTTTACCATGGAAACAATCAAACGTTTGAGATGTTGCAATTTCACAATGTCGGAACGCCGGACGCGGAATGGCGGCGAGTAGAATTTACTGATGATAAATGGAAAACGTTGACTCATTGGCAGCTTCTCAACCAAGAAAAAACGAGAAACGTTTCTAAAAATAGTTCTCTTGAAATTGACATTCAATCGCAGCCGACAACAAACGGCGAATTATGTTATCGTATTTTTGCCGATAAAATTTTAATTTTTGAGTTTAATAACAAGATAAATACGGTTCTACGTTTAGGAATCGCCGTACAAACCGGTGCGGCAAGTCAAACATTTTTACAGTAATTTCTTGTTCAACTCGCAAGACTAAAGAAAGATAAGATTATGAAACGTTTTATTGTTTTCATTGTACCGTGTAGCATAGCGGCGGCATGTATTGTGATGAATACTTCGCTGTTGTTTGGACAAACGGTAATACAATCACCACAATATCCTGACGTATATTACGGTCATCAAATCGCAAGCGTCTCCTTCTCAACAACGGGTTTTCAGAATGAAAATCGGAGCTATTCGCCGGATGATCCGCAACTGGGCGAACTGTTGAAACAAAAACAGGAATTGCAACAGATTAACATTCAAAAACAACAGGAATCCATACAGGGACAAGAACAAGTTACTGTACACCAAGCCACGATTGACAAATATTTGTTGGATTCACATCTTACAGAATTGCAATCGTTCAAACCGAAACGAGTACCGGACGGCAATAAAGCCGGTCTCAATATGCTGAACTTTCCTGAAATGGACGGCTCGACAAGTTGCCTCAATCTCGGAGCGATTATTGCGTCTTATGTGTTGGATATACCGTATCAATGGAAAGTTGCGGAACAGCGACAGAATTCTCACAACAATCGTCCGCCGTTTTTCCGAACTTATCCGCCTTTGCCAAACACGAATATTCATGGTAATTCCTTTCATGGCAATTCTCCCGGCGTCGAACTGAACGTTGTTGCCGATGCGGAAAACGCGACATTTCGGCAGCGAAATATTTTCCAGCAATATTTCGGACAGTTTCAAGGAACGCACGAAGCGTATTTGTCTTTGATTGGCAAAGCGAAGAAAGAAGATCCTGATAATCCCAATCACTCTCATAACACTTATCCGCAAATACCGGGAAGCGGCGGTTATAATCTTCATATGGATGTAAGAGGGATCTATCCGACGATTGATCCAACTGTTACGCCGGATCACAGTGGACGATTCGCACTTCCGCCATCGGAAATTCTTCTTATTGCACGCCGCCCGTCGGAAGATGAAAAAAAAGCGGCGCAACTTGCTGATGTTGAGTTGGATATTCGTCCGATTGCGTTGGACGGATTCGTTTTTGTTGTCAACCGAGCAAATCCGGTGGAAAGTTTAACATTGGAACAAATTCAATCTATTTACGCTTCGCCGCAGCACAAATCATGGAAAGATTTTGGCGGAAATCAAGAACAAATTACACCTTATGAACGTAACCGCAATTCGGGAAGCCGCGAATTGATGGATGAGTTAGTTGTTACTCCAGAAGCGTTGCAAAAATACCGGCAACAAACTGCAACAAACATAACTCCAGCCGTTCCGCAACAATTTAATCCACCTGCGCCGTCAAATGGATTAACTCTGGAACCAGTGGTTATTGCGCAAAATCAGGGAACAACAGTATCGCCTGCTTTAGCCCAATCTACTTTTACACCAGGGAATCAGTTTCAGTTTGCTCCCACTACGGTTACTTCTAATACGGTTCCTGTGGAGTCCCTGCCATCATCCTACTATGTGGTTCCAGGGAATACTCTGCCGCCTAACAAACGCGGTGATGAAACTTTTCGTAATCATCGTTCTGTGTTGGGAGCGTCTGGCGGAGGAATGGGTTTGGTATTCTCCAGTTTGCAGCACTCTCACAGCGCGATTGGTTATTCGGTGTATCATTACGAGCATTTTATGCTTCGAGTGCTTGAAACTCGGGTTTTGGCGATAGACGGTGTTTTTCCGAATTACGAAACCATTCGCACAAAGAAATATCCGCTTGTTTACGAGGTTTACGTTGTGACGCGCAAAGGAATCGCCGACGATTCGTCTGCTGCGAAACTTCGGGATTGGCTACTTTCCGACGATGGACAACGTGCTATCCGTGAAAGCGGTTACGTACCGATCAACCCCGCCATCGCCGCAGAATGATTACAAAAATAAAACCCAAACTGCATAAGTCGCCACATCGCCTGTTAGGAAAAATCGATTAGAAATCTCCAGAAATTGATGAAAATATTCCTAGTACAAAGTTCCTCAATTTCCTTTGATATGAAACATGTCAAGTGAAATGGCGTGACTTTGTATTAGAACTTATGGTTACGCATGAGCGATTAACATTCAGGAAACGTAACGATTCAGTCGCCCTGTGCGGATTTATTGGGTTGGCGCGGCTGAATAGTTACGATACTCATGCGTAACATAAACTAGAATTAAACGCACGGATTGATACTTTTGTCCATTCTTTTATGATCAAATGATAATCCTCTCAATCAAGATCGTGAACAGAAAGGAAAAAACATCAGATTTCATCTGCGTCGGGGAAGACTTCAACAAACGGAAGTCCCCATTGGGCAACGAGCTCCAAAAACGGGTCGGGATTGAATTGTTCCATATTGAACACGCCCGCGCCACGCCAGATTTCCTTGAGAACCATCGCCGCGCCGACTGCTGCCGGAACGCCGGTCGTGTAGCTGACCGCTTGTGCGCCGGTTTCCTTATAACATTTTTGATGGTCGCAGATATTGTAAATGTAATATGTTTGCTTTTGACCGTTTTTTTCGCCGCGAACCCAGCAACCGATACACGTTTTACCGACAGTCCGCGCACCAAGCGACGCCGGATCGGGGAGTAGCGATTTGAGAAATTGCAGCGGAATAATCTCTTTTCCTTCGTAGATGACCGGATCAATCCGTGTCATGCCGACGTTTTCCAACACCTTCAAATGCGTCAGATACGATTGCCCAAACGTCATCCAAAACCGCATCCGCCGCACTTCCGGGAAATGTTTCGTCAACGACTCCATTTCCTCATGGTAAAGAAGGTAGATATCTTTTTCACCGACGCCGCCGGGAAAATCAAATTGCTTTTTGACCGAAAGCGGCTCCGTTTCATGCCAGTTTCCCGCTTCAAAAAAACGTCCTTTCGCGGAAACTTCGCGGATATTAATTTCCGGGTTGAAGTTCGTCGCAAACGGATACCCGTGATCTCCCGCGTTACAATCAATAATATCAACCGTTTCCATTCGGTCGAAGTGATGTTTTTTCGCCCGCGCGACATAAACATTCGTCACGCCCGGATCAAAACCGGAACCGAGCAAAGCCGTCAATCCCGCTTGTTTGAAACGGTCGTGATATGCCCATTGCGGAGCGTAACAAAATTTCGCTTCGTCGGGATGCTCATAATTCGCAGTGTCGAGATAATGAACGCCTGTTGCGAGACACGCATCCATAACCGTCAAATCCTGATACGGCAACGCAAGATTCATCACAAGATTTGGACGGACGTCTTTAATCAGCGCAACAAGTTCCGGCGTTTTATCAGCATTTACGGTCTCTGTGCGAATTTCACGCGGTAAATCTCGCGCGATTGCGTCGCATTTTGATTTGGTACGGCTGACCAAAGTGATTTCGCCGAAAATATCAGGATTTTGGGCGCATTTAAACGTTGCGACTCTGCCGACGCCGCCAGCTCCGATAATCAGAACACGATTCATTGTCTCTCCTTCGACCACTTCAAAAGGACAGATACCGAACAACCCCGGAAATTGCCGGGTCAAAAAACCACACTCTTTTCCCCGAACAAAAAATCGGGAAGCAGAAAAAAGAAGCATTTTTTGCGCCGTCCGCTTACGAGAACCGTCATTGTCTCGTCGGGCGACAATCGTTTGCGTATTTGCTGTGACCGAAAAAGTCAGTGAAACGCAGTAACATTGTTGATAATCACGCAACAGAACATTAACCTTGCCGATGCAAGATTGCTACTCAAAATTATCAAGAGCATATTCTACCACAAAACAAATTCAGGAAAAGTCCCCGTAGATAAATTTTAAATAACGAGCACGACAATAATTCCAATCAAGTGAAGAGATACGCTTTAAAGAGTTCGCTTTAAAAGTAAGAGCGTGTTTTTCGTTGCTCTGTTCCGCAAGTCTCTCTAGGTCTCTCACATCCATTTTTAATGAAAACCGTCGAGCTGTTCTTTTCAAAGAAAGGGGATTTGTTATAATAAAAAAGATTACAATCTTGCGGAGAGTTTTATTGGCATTTCTTCCGCAAATAGGTTGCCACCGTTCATGAACCCCTCAAAGAAAGAGAGAATATCAATGACAAAGCCAACCGACGTCTTTTCCGAGATCGCCGTCACTTACGACGACGTGTTGCTCGAACCGCGTTATAGCGAAGTCGTGCCTTCGCAAGTTGACGTGAGTACGAATCTAACAAAGCGGATACGCTTAACTATTCCGATCATTAGCTCGCCGATGGATACAGTGACGCAAAAAGAAATGGCTATCGCACTGGCACGCGAAGGCGGTCTCGGTATCATTCACAAAAACATGAGCGTTGATGCGCAAGCCGAAGAAGTGGCGCAAGTTAAACGGAGCGCAAACGGCATCATTCGCGAACCGGCAACGTTGCCGCCGAACGCTTTGCTTCGGGACGCGCAAACTATTATGGAGCAGCAAAATGTTTCCGGCGTTCCGATTGTCGAAAACGGCGGAAAGCTTGTCGGAATCATTACGCGGCGAGATTTGCGGTTCCAGGAAAATTGGGAACAGCCGGTTGATAAAGTGATGACTTCGCAAAATCTTGTTATCGCAACGGGTAACGTAACGCTTGCTCAGGCGGAAACAATTTTGATGGAAAAGAAAGTCGAAAAACTGTTGTTGGTTGATAACGAAACCGATTTCCGTCTGACCGGCTTAATTACGATTAAAGACATCGACATGGTGCGGCGTTATCCGAATGCCTGCAAAGATCCGCTCGGACGTTTGCGAGTCGGCGCGGCGGTCAGCGTTTACGACTACGAGCGGATTGAACGTTTGATTGCCGAAGGAGTGGACGTCTTGGTGGTGGACAGTGCGCACGGGCATTCGTCGAATGTGATTGAAACCGTCCGTGAGATCAAGAAGCGGTGGGACATTGACATTATTGCCGGAAACATTGCGACAGAGGACGGTTGCCTTGCATTGATTCGCGCCGGTGCGGATGCGGTAAAAATCGGAATCGGTCCCGGTTCGATTTGCACGACGCGAGTGGTTTCCGGCGTTGGAGTGCCGCAGATTACTGCGATTCATCGGGCGGCGACGGCGGCTTGCGGAACGGAATGCTCTATTATTGCCGACGGCGGAATTCGTTTTTCGGGCGACGTCACAAAAGCGATTGCCGCCGGTGCGCATCTCGTGATGCTCGGCGGACTGCTCGCCGGTTTGGAAGAATCGCCGGGAGAACTGATTCTTTATCAAGGACGCACGTTCAAATCTTATCGCGGCATGGGGTCGATGGGCGCGATGGTAAAAGGTTCGAGCGAGCGGTATCGTCAGTCCAAAGACGCCAAACCGGAGAAACTTGTGCCGGAAGGCGTTGAAGGTCGCGTTCCTTATCGCGGCATGTTAGGACCTTACGTTTATCAGTTAATCGGCGGTTTGCGTGCCGGAATGGGATATTGCGGCACGCCGAATATTGAGGATTTACGTGCAAACGGCAGTTTCATCCGCGTCTCTTCAGCAAGCGTCCGCGAGGGACACCCGCACGATATTTCCATCACGCAGGAAGCGCCGAATTATAACAGCGAAGTATTGTTATGACGAATGCGGCGCAGGGAGATTTGCCTAAAAGAATGAAAGGGACGCTGGAAACTTCCGGGACAGAGTGAGATTCCTGAAAGAGAAAAGCGGAAATCCTCAAAAGAGTTTCCAAAATCAGAAAGAGAGCAATCCAAGGGACACAAGGGACTCCAGGGACAATTGGGACAGGGCAAGTTTCTTGAAAGAGAAAACCGGAAATCCGCCGAAGAGTTTGCAAAATCAGAAAAATGAGTCCCCAAAGTCCCTGTTGTCCCTCGCGTCCCTTTTGTCCCTTACACGAAAGCTTTTCGGGAATCCCCCAGAGGTTCTGTCGCCAGCGACGGCGACTCTGTCGCCAGCGACGGCGGTTCTGTCGCCAGCGACGGCGGCTCTGTCGCCAGCGACGGCGGCTCTGTCGCCAGCGACGGCGGCTCTGTCGCCAGCGACGACGACTCTGTCGCCAGCGACGACGACTCTGTCGCCAGCGACGGCGGCTCTGTCGCCAGCGACGGCGGTTCTGTCGCCAGCGACGGCGGCTCTGTCGCCAGCGACGACGGCTCCGTTGCCAGCGACGACGGCTCTGTCGCGTGCGGCGGAACGCTCGGCGTACACGCCGAAACCTTTGTCAGTAAACAATTTAGCGTAAACAAAAGAAAAAAGCCGATGATTGCCACTCCCAAAGAACCGCCCGACAATTCCAAGAGATATGAGCAACACGCGGGACTCCGGGGGCTTTTAGAATTCGCTTTGGGGGCTTTTGAGCAATTTTTTGAGGAGTTCTAGCTTGTCACGGAAGCCGCAAGAGTCCCGATTGTCCCTCAAACCAATGTCGAGTATAATAACAAGGACACATTCATCGTTCTGGAGACAACAATCATCATGGCAGCGGTCGTGGTCAAGAATATGACGGTGGGGAATCCTGCCAAACTGATCATTTTATTTACGATTCCTTTGCTGATCGGAAACCTGTTTCAGCAATTTTACAATATGGCGGATGCGTTTATTGTCGGGCGAATTCTTGGCGAAAACGCGCTTGCGTCGGTTGGTTGTGTTGCCAGCGCGATGTTTTTGATTCTCGGTTACGCTATCGGGTTTACGTCGGGACTGACAATCGTCACCGCGCAACGGTTTGGAGCGGGCGACGCGGCAGGCGTGCGGCGAAGTTTTGCTGTCGGGATAGTTGTCTGTACGGTAATGACGATTCTGATGACTGCGGTTTGCGTGCCGTTCACTCGATCCATTCTCGAATGTCTGCAAACGCCGGACGGCATGATCGACGGCGCGTACGATTATTTAAGCGTCATTCTGATGGGAATCGGTGCGGCGATGCTGTTCAATTTTGTTTCGGGATTATTGCGGGCGGTCGGCAATAGCCATACGCCGTTGTTTTTTCTCGGACTGGCGTGCATTATCAACATCATTCTTGATTACACGTTTATTCTTGTTTTTCACACCGGAGTCGGCGGCGCGGCGGTGGCGACTGTCATTGCTCAAATTATTTCCGGCGGGCTTTGTATTCCGTATTTAATGAAAAAAGGTTCGCTGTTCCGTCTGACGCGGACTGATTGGCGGATTTCGTGGAACGACGTCTGGCAACATGTCCGCATTGCCATACCGATGGGATTTCAACTGTCGATTATCGCTATTGGCGCGTTGGTGGTGCAATATGCCATCAATCACCTTGGCGACGAGATTGTGGTTACGGCAAACGCCGCGTTCGCCGCCGCGATGCGGATTGATACAATAGCGATTTTGCCGCTGATGTCGTTTGGAATCGCGACGTCCACTTACACGGCGCAAAACTACGGCGCGGGAAAAATTAAAAGAATCCGCGACGGCATCATTCAATGCGTTTGCATTTCCGCGGCGTTCGCGATATTTGCGGGAGCGGTCAACATTTTTTACGGTTATCATCTTTCGTCGTTATTTATTCTCAACGATCCGCACGCGACAAAGCTGTCTCATCAATTTTTAACCGTGAACGGAAGTTGTTATTTGATTCTCGCGATGGCGTTTATTTTCCGTTATGGCTTGCAAGGGCTGGGACGAAATGCCGTGCCGACAATTTCCGGCGTGATGGAATTGGTGATGCGGGCTTTTGGAGCGTTACTTCTTGCCGATTATTTGGGGTTTATCGGCATTTGCTTTGCTAATCCGCTCGCGTGGCTTGGCGCGGCGGTTCCGCTCGGCATTGCGTTTATTGTGACGTTGCGGCGTCTATCGAAGTTGTCGGAACATATCGTTGTTTCTCCTCGTGAGCCGCAAGAATCCAGCGTTCCCGCTTCGCACCTGTCAACGCAACATCCGTCTCATTCGCCGATGGTGATTGTCAAAAATTCCGAATCGGTTGGATAAGAGACCGGCTTCTTTGATTTCAGCAACCGCTCTTTGGATTGTGTGCGTTCCTTCTTTTGAAACCTCTCCGCTCCAAGAGTTGCGTTTGTTCCTTTTGCTCCAAACGCTTCTCCGCTATCTTTTCACTTCTTCATGAAAAGCGTCAAGCAACCTTTTCGTAACGATTCCCGGTTTGCCGTCGCCGATGACACGTTTGTCAATTGAAACCACCGGAATCAGTTCCGCCGCCGAGCCGGTGAGAAAACATTCTTCCGCAACATAAATATCATGTCGCGTGAAGGCGGTTTCTTTGACGACGATCCCCAATTTTTTCGCCAGTTTCAACACGACATTTCGCGTGATTCCTTCTAAAATTCCCGCGTCGGTCGGCGGCGTGAGAAGCTCGCCGTTTCGCACGATGAAAATGTTGTCGCCGGTACATTCCGCCACTTCGCCTTTGTGATTCAGAATTAACGCCTCCTCGCAACCGGCTCGCGACGCTTCCACTTTCGCCATAATATTATTGAGATAATTGAGCGATTTGATGCGCGGATTCAATGCGGCAGGCGGCGTCCGCATCGTGCTGGCGGTAACGATGTCGAGTCCTTTGTCGTAGAGTTCTTTCGGATACAACGCCAATTGCGTCGCAATAATAATTATTTGCGGATTGACGCACACAAACGGATCAAGTCCGAGATCGCCGACGCCGCGCGTGACAATCACGCGAATATAACCTTCTTTAACATTGTTAATCGCCACCGACTGATTAACTGCGTCGGTCATTTCCGCTTTGCTGATTGGAATGTCGAGCGCGATGGATTTTGCGGAATCCCAAAGCCGATTGATGTGCTGTTCGAGCCAAAACACTTTGCCGTTATAGCTACGAAGCCCTTCAAAAACGCCGTCGCCGTATAACACGCCGTGATCGAAAACGCTGATTTTCGCGTTTTCCTTATCGTAGAATTTGCCGTTAATGTAAATTTGTAAACTCATTGTGCTTTCAAATGTTCACGAAACGATTCAGTAATTTTTTTTGAACTACGGAATTATACAGGGAATTTTCTCAAAAAGCAAGTCGCAAACCACGAGCCGCTGTTCGAGGGAACACTCCGGTAAACAACCGAGACACGAGCGACTTTGGGGACTGGAGTTGCTCTTGAAACTTTTCTTCGATTTGCTAGAATTGCGAAGGAAATCAATGATTTTATTTACTGATTGAATTTTTTAGAGAAAGAAGAATCAATGTCAAAATCGTCGGAGTATCTTGAATCTCTTTTCGGATTGACCGGTCAAGTTGCCGTTGTGATCGGCGGAGCGGGAGCGTTAGGCAAATCGCTTTCGACCGGTATCGGAAAAGCCGGCGCGAAAATCGTTGTTGCCGATATGAGCGAAGAAGCGTGTCAGTCGCGAGTCGAGCAACTGGCTCAAGAAGGAATTGACGCAACGTATGTTACGCTTGACGTGACGTCGCTTGAGTCGCAGCAAAACGCGCGGGACGAATCGTTAAAAGTTACCGGAAAAGTCGATATGTTGGTGAATTGCGCGGGGATTAACGTTGGAAACAACTTTCTGGAAGTGGATTCGTCGCAATGGGACAAAATTCTCGCCGTGAATCTTAAAGGAACAATGCTTTCGTGTCAGGTTTTCATTGAATCGATGTTGAAAACCGGCGGCGGTTCAATTTTGAATATCGGTAGCGTCAATTCAGATAAACCGCTTTCCCGCGTTTTTGCGTATGCCGCGTCGAAAGCCGCAGTGGTCAATCTAACGCAAAACATCGCGCAAGAATTTGCGGCGAACAACATCCGTGTCAACGCGATTTGTCCCGGATTTTTTCCGGCGGAACAAAATCGAAAAATTCTCGATGCGGAACGTGTCGAAAACATTATGCGTGGAACGCCGATGAAACGTTACGGCAATCCGGACGAACTCATCGGCGCAGCGTTATTATTGCTGTCAAAAAATTCCGGCAGCTACATCACCGGTTCTATTGTTTACGTCGATGGCGGCTTCACCTGCTCATGGTTTTGAGGACATCAAATCGAAAGAAAACGAACGAGTATCGAAAATTTCGGACGGCAAAAAATATGGGAAACGCTCCAATATGCGTCGTCGAGTTATTTTCGGTTGACTTTACCTTGTTTTTTTATAAAATGGATTTTGTCGCGTTAAGAAGGCGTAAGTATTGGCGTGTTTTCTCTATTTTATTGATATTGATAAGGTACGTTAGCGATGGGATTTTTTTCAAAATTATTTGGCGGCGGAAAGAGACGTTTAGATTATCAAAAGCGTTTCGAGTTATTGCATTCGGCGATTTCCGGTACGATGTCCAAAGTTTACAAGGCGCGAGACCGCGAATCCGGCGAGATTGTTGCGCTCAAAATTCTCGACGCGAAAAAGACAAGCGATTTGGAAGCCCGATTCAAAGATGAGCGATTCAAAAAGATAAAACGTCCTCGTGAAGGCGAAATTGCCGTTCAATTCAAGCATAAATATATTGTGCGGACGCTGGAAGAAGGTTTCACGACGGACGGCGAGCAGTATTTGGTGATGGAATATCTCGAAGGCACCGGTTTGAACAGCGTGTTGATGGTCAAACAGGATTTGCTGGCAGGAGCGCGTGTGCATTATGTTCGTCAGGTTGCTGAATCGCTCCGCGAAGTGCATAATAAAGGATTCATTCATCGCGACATTTGCCCGCGAAATCTTCTTTTTACTGGCGACGGAAACATTCTCAAACTGACCGATTTCGGGCTAACGGTTCCGAATTGCAAACCGTTCACCGATCCCGGCAACCGCACCGGCACGCCGGACTACATGGCGCCGGAGCTTGCCCGCCGCCGACCGACCGATCAGAAACTCGATATTTTTTCTTTTGGCGTAACGATTTATGAACTTTGTACGCGGCAACTTCCGTGGCCCAAAGGTGATTCCGGTTTAGCGGCGATGGCACATTCTCAAGCTCCCGCTCCGATTACGAAATATCGCCCCGCTATCAATAAAACGCTTGCCGCCGCGATTCATTCGTGCATTGAACCTGACCCGAAAGATCGTTGCGGCTCTATCGACCAATTTTTGCGTTCCATTTCAAAAGTCAAATACGAAGACGAGTGAACAACCTCAGGATTTTCCTCTTGACCGACGTTGGGAAAATTGTTATTTTCCGTTGCGGCTGTTTTTCATGGATTGAAACGGTCAAATCAAGAACAAGATTGTTTGTCGCTGGGAAAATATTTCATTCGTCTTGAAACATGGAACATATTATTTTGAACATGAACAAACAGATTTACGACGAGCGGGAAAACAACGGAGCGTTACAGTTGGTCGCGGTGGATTTGCATAAAAGTTACCGCAAAGGAAAATTAACCGTTCCTGTTTTGAAAGGAGTCAATCTTGGCGTGCGCGAAGGGGAAATGCTGGCGATTGTCGGGCAAAGCGGTTCGGGAAAAAGTACGCTTTTACATCTGCTCGGAACGCTCGACTCGCCCGATTCCGGCAGCATTCATTTCGACGGGCAACGGATTGATTCGCTTTCCGGCGGTCAACGGGATTTACTGCGGAATCAGTTTATCGGCATGGTTTTTCAGTTTTATCATTTGATTCCGGAACTGACGACAATCGAAAACGTTCTCGCGCCGATTATGATTCGTGAATCTGTTTGGGGGTATTTGAGCAAACGTCATCAATACCGAAAAAAAGCGTCGGAACTTCTTGACCGCGTCGGGCTTTCGCATCGCATCCGTCACAAACCGAATGAACTTTCTGGCGGTGAAATGCAGCGTGCGGCAATTGCGAGAGCGTTAATTTCCGATCCGCAAATTCTTCTGGCGGACGAACCGACCGGCAATCTCGACCTCAACAGCGCGAGGGAAGTTCTCCAACTTCTGCGCGAATTGAATCACGAAAAAAAAGTAACAGTCGTCATGGTAACGCACGACCTTTCTATTGCCCAACAAGCCGACCGCGTCATCCGGCTCATCGACGGATGCGTGATGAGATAAAAAAATCAACGGTAAGTTGTGAGACACAGAGCGATTTCCCTTGATATGAAAAAGGTCTAATTTAAGGTATTTTACGTTGAAAAATGTCATAAGGGCGGCAATAGTAAAGCTGTTCGATTAACCGCAATGGTAAAGGCGTTTGAGGAATTACAATGGTAAAGTCTTTCTTGTAACTCTACAGCTACCCAATGCGGATTTAGTGGGTTTGATCGACTGAATAGTTACGCTTTTTCAATAAAAAATACTTTGCAGTTTAATTATAGTCCTCCTTCAAAGCGGGGAGAATATAATCAAAAAAATTATCGAACACACTATTGCGTTTCTTTGTCTTGACCGCATCTCAATCGCAAAACAGTATTAACCGGCGGCAAAATCGACAAAAGGAAACAAGTTGGTTTGTACAACAAATCAAATTGCTGATTTTCCGCAATTTGATGTTGAAAATTTTTGGGAAAAATGAATTGCCATTTTTTTGCCGTTTGAATTTTGTTGTTTTTTTGTGTTCCGATGGTTTTCAGAAGAAATTGGTGTGGCTTAATTGATAAGACTTTCCATTCTCCCCATTCAATTTTTTCAACGAATCCACGGTTGTTATTAATTTCTCCTTCAAAATCCAGGTATTTTCGCCGATGGTCAACAATTCGCTGACATGGCGTTTCAATCGTGTTGGTTGATATTTCGCTACAATCCGAAAAATCGATATTATTGGTTAGCCATCGAAAAAAATTGATATTTTTGACTTGCCACGTTAAAAGCTGTTTTTTACCGCAATCAAGCAGAAAATCGACGTGAAAGTCATTCTCTTTTATGTGTTTTAACAGAACGTATCGCATTACAATGTAATTTTGGAGAAAATGCAAAAACAATACGGATATATAAGCCGTTTTATTCTTTGTGGAAAATGATATTGACAGAGTAAACGAAGTTTATGTATAGTACGTCATAAGTGATACCTAATCTTTCACCATTAACTCATTTCATTTGCCATTTTAACAGATGTCCGTTTTTAATAAAATATCGTCGCAGTCTTTCACGTCTTCTTTTCCGGTTAAAAACACGGTTGCTGAAAATGCCGCAACATTCCATCCTTCCGATTTCGAAAAACGTGTGGATGAGTTTGAACATGCGTTGGCAACTCATGACGTAATTCAAGAAACGCAATATTCGCTTTTTATTCCGATGCACTACGAACCGGGTTATGCTTACCCGTTACTCATTTGGCTGCATGGAAAAAGTAATGTGGGCGAGCGGCAACTGATGAAAATCATGCCGATTATCAGCATGAGAAATTACACGGCGATTGCCCCGCGCGGTTTGGAAGAGGAAGGTTGTTATTCTTGGCCCGAAACGGATCATGGTTTTAATGCGGCACAAACGCAGATATTCCACTGTTTGAAAATTGCGTCGGAGAAATATCACATTGCAAAACGCCGCGTTTTTCTTGCCGGTTTTGGCGACGGCGGCACAATGGCATTTCGTGTGGCGATGCGTTTTCCGCAATATTTCGCTGGAGTCATTTCGTTGTGCGGTGCGTTTCCGCAAGGAACAATGTCTCTCGGACAATTAAATGCGGTACGTCAGTTACCGTGTTTGATGTGCGTGGGACGCGATAGTCCGATTTTTCCGCCGTCCGAAGCCGCCAAGCAAATGACTTTGTTTCACACTGCAGGAATGGTAATGACCGTGCGACAATACCCTTGTCGGCATGAACTTTCGATACAAATGCTTGAAGAGGTAAATCGTTGGATGATGGAACGGATTACAAATGGAGAAAAAATGGAGAACAAGTTTTTTACAGATTTTTAAGCCGTAAAACAGCATCGCGGGCGCGTCCGAGAAAAATGTCTTTTCGCTCGCCGGTTTCTATCCAGAGCGGTGGACCAAAGACCACACGCGACAGCATCGGCACAGGCAAAATATTTCCGCGCGGTAAAATGCGATTCATGTTATCAAGATAAACCGGAATAAATTCAAGGTCAGGACGCTTCTTTGCCAAATGATACATACCGCTCTTAAATTCCAAGACTTTGTCGCCGTTGGTTCGTCCGCCTTCGGGAAAAATGATAATCGAATATCTTTCCGCCATTTCTTCCGCCATCACCACCACTGGTGTCCGTTTGATGCTGATGTTTTTACGATCAATTAACATCGCGTTGAACAGTTGTTTAGAAATATACCGCCGAATCAAACCCGTGTCCCAATAATCTTTCGCCGCCACCATTCGCGTTACTTCGCGGACATGCGACGGAAGCGATGACCAAATAACAATCGGATCAAGATGACTTGTGTGGTTCGCAAAATAAACACGCTGACACCGATCCGGTTGACAATCGACCCACCGGACAGTTGCGCCGCTCAAAAATTTGGCAGTGAGAATCAAAAGATTTCGGACGATATAAGTCAGCATACCGACATATTTTACAAAAAAACGTCCTCTGACATGCAGACGACGTTTTCTTTTTATTTCCAACTATTTCCACGACACGTTAATATATCGTCGCGTTAAACCGTTAGCGAAAACAATCTAACGTTTCGAGAATTGCGTCCCGCGCCGTGCGCCACGAAGACCGTATTTTTTACGTTCCACTTCACGCGCATCCCGCGTGAGCAAACTTTCTTCTCGCAATTTAGGTTCGGTTTCCGGGTCAAAAATTTTCAGTGCGCGGGCGATTCCGAGCTTGCAAGCGTCTGCCTGCCCCGTTGTTCCGCCACCCATGACAGTAATAAGAACATCGACCAACTCTAATTTTTCTGTCGCTTTTAATGGAGCAAGAACAGCATTCCGTTGTTGCTCCGTCTTGAAAAAATCTTCAAGTGTGCGACGGTTGATACTGATTTGTCCTTTTCCGCTACGAACTCGAACTCGTGCCACCGCAGATTTTCGGCGACCAGTCCCGATAGAATCGCTTTTTCCGTTTCCTTCAATGATAAATGTTCCAAGTTTCGGCATTTTTTATTTTATCCTTTTGGTAACCACACAAATTCAATCAACGATGGAGTACTTTATTTTACCGCAAGTTCAAGTTTTTCAGGATTTTGCGCCTGATGCGGATGTTGTTCACTACTTTTATAACATTTCAATTTGGTCAACATTTTTTTGCCAAGTTTATTTTTCGGCAACATACGGCGAACAGCCTCAGAGAGAACGAGTTCCGGTTTTTTCTCAAGCCGCTTGCTTGCCAATTCAATTCGCAAACCCGGATAACCGGTATAATGCGTGTATTGTTTTTGACGTAACTTCTTACCGGTAAAGACAATTTGATCAACGTTCATTACAACCACATAATCGCCGGTGTCCACATGAGGCGTGTAAGTCGGACGATGTTTTCCCATGAGAATCATGGCAATATCGCTTGCCAAACGTCCAACCACTTTATTGGAAGCGTCGACAAGCCACCATTTCGGTTGAATTTCGTTCGGTTTAGCCATAAAAGTTTTGCTCATTTTCAACGATCCTTAACTTCTGATTCTATCTGAAATTCTGTCAATTTTGTTCAATATTTTCAAGCGGATATGATCAGTGAAATTTCTATCCATTTTTTCCTTTATGTTATTACAACTTCGCCGCTTATCAAAAAATCCCTTGCAAAACTGCCCACAAAAAGTCATAGTGTAACAAGGAATGACACAAAAACAAGGGGGGATGTCAACAAAACTTGAAATGTTTTTCTTATGTTTCTATTTTTCCGTATCAATCCCTTCTTTAATGAGCAATTTTTGACCAATATTTATTGAAATCAAATGCTGGGCTATTATCCAAGTCGTGACAAGTGTAGCACATTCGCTTCGCTTCAGTGATTGTTAAGCGCATCGCCGTGCGTAAACGTTCTTGTTCCGCTTCAGGATGACCAATTTCCACGGCACAATGTTTTTCACCCGGTCCGTGACAACTCTCACAACCAACATGAGCTAAATCAAGCGTCATTTTTTCTAATTCATTGCTAAATCCGCTAATATAAGGATATTTTTCCGTTGTATTCCAGCCGACAACATGGCAGCAAACACATTCAGGGTCATACGTTCTCGGCGGAATTGATGTTTTTTCTAGCGATTCCCATGCTTTTGCGTGTCCCGATTGCTGCCAAACACGATAGGATTCATCGTGGCACGACTTGCATTTTTCCGAACCTACATATTTTCCAAGAATTTCGGCATGAGACGCAGTAACCGGACGTATTCCAAAACCGGCAAACCCTTTCGTATCAAGTTCCATTTTCAAATTTTCCTGATAAATTTGCATCGTGTCCACTATATTTTGATTATTAATGTAGCGTGAATCAAATGCGACACGTTGATATGCGATTTTCTGAAAATCTTCGCCGAAAAATCCGAGAACAATTCCAAATTTTCCCTTTTCGCCTACCTCAATCAGATATTGTGCCGGATCGTTGTTTGTTGTTAATGTCGGAGTCATCGGCGGTTCGCTGGGAGTATCGGCGCAAACAACAATTCCAAATTGCGGAAAAGTCTTGGCAATTTCCAGCGTCTCTTCCATGGATGCATGACTAATCAAAATCAGCCATCGGCAATGTTCGTTTTCCATTTGCGGTACGATCGTTTTCAGACGCGGAATCGGGGCTTTCATTTCAACGTCGGCGTTGTTAATGCCGACTTGCCATGATTTTCCGACAACCGAAGTGACGCCGATTCGCACTCCATGTTTATCAATAACGCGATACGGAGCGGTACACATCGGGTCAAATCCGAAAACGCCGATGTTTGCCGATGTAAAAACGCTTGGATTTTCCGGCGTATTCGTCGTATTTGCCAATAACACCTCCGCTGGAAGACGTAAGTCGTTGGGACCGATTCCTACGGCGTCATATTTCATTTCCTGAACGATAGACGGCGTAATCATACTGCTGTATTTCAATTCTTCCTGCCGACCGAAACCATTAACAAATCCGCCAGTATCAATCGAAACAAGAGGCCAATGTTTAGCTTCCAATTCGTGAAAAAATGTTCCGCGACGGCTCAAACCGCCTTTCATTTGAGCGATTCCAGCACAACCGCACGGCTCAACATAGCCGTCCAGACGACCTGTGAATATCAGAGCCAAATGCGGCGTTTCCCAGTTTTCAAAATATTTGCCGTTGACAGAAATCGGATCGTAATTGCTGTCACTGTTTGCTGACGAAAAAGATTCCAAAACATCGGGAGAAATCGTAATTGTTGTGGAATTTTGAGAATGATTTGCTTCCGCACTATCAGAACCCGTTTGCAACGGAGAAACTGAATCTCGATTGGAATGCCCATTCGGATTAGCGAAAGACGCTTTAAATCCTTCCGTATTATCTTGCTGGGCAAAAGCGGCATATGAAAAAAGAAGTCCGTAAACGGATAGCGTTGCGAATATCAAATGTTTTATTTTTTTCTTATTGCGAAAAAAGAAGTTTAAGTTTTTTTCCATTGTTGTTGCTTGAAATTAAGAAGTTTTTAGCTACTAAAACGAGCTTTACTCGACAAAACGAAATCATAACGTAAACAAAGAAAAAATACTACACGAATTTTAGAAAAATTTTTCTGATATGAAGAACTCTAGAAAAAGGGAGGTGAGGTTAGGGGACGCGCGAGACGTAGAAAACGCACCATGCACAAGAAAAAAACTCGTGTAATTATTCAGTCGCTTCTGAATTTGCTGTTTTGAATCATAAATGTACTTTCCAAAAACACCCTAAACGTATTTTGTCAAATATCTTATTTTAATTATTTTATCAAAACTACTACAAAGTCACAAATTTGCCTTTTATTACAATAAAAACAACGATCAAACTGGTCATGTTTTTGGGCATTTTTTCGGCAAGCGAGGTCATGATGGCAAGGAAGCAAGCGGCGACAATTGAATTATCTGAGCAAGAGCGGGGGATTTTTGAAAAAATTGTTCGGTTACGGACACTGGGGGCATGCCTCCATGATCGTGCTTGCGGCGGCGGAAGGGTTGAATAATCGTCAGATCGTTCGCGATTTCGGGTGCGCAGTCCATCGCGTCGGGATATAGCGGAACCGTTGGCATCAACAGCACGAAACCCGGAAACAGCAAGATGCCGCCTTACGTCCGAAGATGTCGGAACAATTGATTTGCGAGCGGCTTGCAATGCGAAACGTCCGGACATGCCGTCGGCGATCACGGAAGAGCAACAAGCGTTGACCCTCGCATGGCGCGAGCCGCCGAAAAAATACGGCTATCCGCACACACACTGGTCAGACCGGCTGTTGGCGGAAGCGGTCGTGAAACAAGGTATCGTCGAGAGTATATCCCACAATTGGATATGGCTTTTTTTTGATTATTTCGTTTTTTGGGGGACAATATTTGAAAATGCAATAGAAAACGATGGCGTCAGTTGCCCAAGCCAAATAAATCCGCACTGGGCAACTGAATAGTTAGTCGTCCCTGAAAAAGTTCCAGTGAAAATTTCATCGTCGCGATCTGATCAGCCGCGAGTTCATTTGGTTCGCAAGCCAAGCGGTATAGCAAGGCGAATACGAAAAAATCAGCGTGGAACCGGGCGGTTCGCCGTTTCTTTGATGAAAGTTGCGCAGCCGGACAAGGAACGGGCAAGAGTGTTGTCCGTTATTTTCTGAATCCGTTCTCGGAGTCGTGAAAGTCACGTAAAGGAGAAGAATGTTGCTAGAGCTTGCGTAGAATTTTCCTCATATTGAATCTCGCCGCAGCACCAATCGCGTTCAAAATATCGCCCGTCACGCCACGTAAAAAGTTGCGGCATAATCGATGACCGCTTTTTAAATGTCCGATGATCGGCTCAATACTGCTCCGACGTTTCTTGCGACGCTTTTCGCAACCGCGAAGTCCCGCGTTACTTGTTCCGTGAATCAATATCTTTGCATCGCCTGTGTAGTCGCTTTTGGCATAATGCGTATCGGCGGATATTTCGCGTATCGGAACGCCCGTCATTTTCTCGCCGCCGGCTATTGTCTTCGCAAGCGTCTGACCATCGTAAGGATTGCCAGGACAATTCTCAACATTCAAAATAAAATTCTTATCAATAATCGCATTTCCGGCGCCAACAAATCAGTTTCCGGCTTCCCCATTTGCGTTATTGAATTCATGTTCTTTGGCAATACGAATCGTCTCTTGAATAGTCAGTTTGAGTTTTTCTTCGCCGATACGTTTCCACCATCGCGACAGTTGCGACGGATCGCAAGGCTTACGCGATTGCAAATAAGTTTCGCCGCTAAAATATTGCCAATAAGCATTCTCAACCCAACGAGCAACCACTTCCTCGTCCGAAAGATCGAACATCTATTTGAGAAACAGAAGTGAAACCATGCGACGTGTCGGCAAAGCCGGCTCGCCGTGGTTGGGATGATACTGGGAATCGTAGTGGCGATCAAACATGTTCCAATCAACATAATGTGCGAGCTTAATGATCTCGTGCGTTTCGTAGCGGAAATCGTCGAGACGGCGATTGAACATTTCGGACTGACCGGACTTTTGAGAATCGGGACGTGGATGCATTGTTAGTATATTTTGACCAAAATTGCAAGTTTTTTAATAAAAAACAACGAGAAACGACAAATAACGTTGCAAATTATAACACACATTGGGAGAAGGGCAAGACGTTACTATAGTATCAAAGATGTTTTTCAGAGATGACTATTTATGTGCGAAAGAAAAATCGAACATGCGGGCATGTTTTCGTCGTGATGCTATCGTACTTGTTAATACAAAAGTTGCGGGAATATTGGAACACATTGGACATGACGGTTGAG
>JAIRYX010000373.1 GCA_031267635.1 Planctomycetaceae bacterium | reverse complement strand
TCCCGTAGGGACACAATGTGATTAAAACTAAACCGTTTGAAATATCCTCATATTCCGTCCCTAACGGGACGAGAACAATGTTTTACCTTTTTTCTATCAATCGACGGAATAATCACCATCATTTCCGTATCGTGCGTAACATGAGCTACTAAATCTATTTCCAAACGTTCCAAATCGTTTCTTAGATACAGTGTCTGAGTAAAATCTTCTTTACCTCTTCCGATTATCCGAAACATTTGATAGTCATGCGAACTAATATCCTGATGATTTATTGAATAGGCAGCAAAAACAGGAGTCTCAAAGACAAGTCGAGAATAATATAAACGAGCTGAACAAAATATTATCAGAATCAAAATCAACAGGATCAAAAATGCCTTTGGTAAACGCTCTTTTAATAATTTTCTCATGTTGATTATTTGGGCAGTTTGTTCTGTTAAAAATTTTTAGGTGAAAATGAGGTTTGGGGAAGTTTTCTTAAAAGCTCTGTACCATTTTTGTTAAGCGTCGTCGTATTGATTCTAGGTTTGGGTTAATTTGTAGGGCTTGTTGGAAGTGGACGATTGCTAGTTCTTTGTTTTTTAGTTGTAGGTAGGCATGTCCGATTCCGATAGCTGCGCCGAAATGATACGAGTTTATGTCAATAACTATTTTGCAATCCTCTATCGCATCCTCATAATCACCAACAGCAAATAAAGCAATTCCACGTTGATTTCTAGCTTCAGCGTAGAGTGGTTTTTCGTCCAACAAATTGTTAGTTACTCTGATCGCCTCCTCAAAATCATGCGCCGCTATGTTTCGCATTGCCCTTCGCAACTCGTGCCGTTGTTGTTCCGAACCGTCGCGAGTCCAAACGTTTTTTATACTGCTCTCCGCCAAAAGCCGCACACTGCGGTCAGCATCCGTCAATAAAACGCCCAAAACAGAATTCGCCCCGTAATCACCAAGAAAACCAAGAGCCATCGCCGCCGCTCGTCGAGTATCCACTTGTTCCGACGATGCGAGACGCATTATCGTTGTCTGATCATAATAACGAGCCGCACGTTTGACAAACGATGCCACATCATGCTCTTGCAAATACTCCAAATAAAACGAAGTCAAACGCGGAATAAATGTATTGACAATTTCCACAACAAATCCCCTTATCATTAAGCTACAACGAAACTACAAAAAATATATTTTATATTTTGCCCCGTAAATATGCCGCGCAATTAATTTGAATCAAACGGGCGGTTACAATTGTAACGTATTTGGCAAAAAAAAGGAATCAGCAGGCAAAAAAATTTTTATACCGTAGCCGGTAGGGCGATAGGCTTCGCCCTTGAACAATCGCTTCATGTTGTTGCGCTTACGTGTTCAGCTTCTGGAATTTTAAAACAGCTTGAGTATACAGTATTCGCAAGATAGAAAATAAAATCTGATCCGCGAATATCTTCTGCCAATTAACGTCATTTGTGTGTTGATTTTTAGTGGTTGATTTGTTTTTATTGTTTGGTAGAATTTTTGGGCGGTTGATTGAAATTGATTTTGGTTGAAGAATTGCCCATCAATTATACCGTAGCCGGTAGGGCGATAGGCTTCGCCCTTGAACAATCGCTTCACGTTGTTGCGCTTCCGTAATCATTTTAAAACAGCTTGAGTATAGTATTAGGTGGTTTGACATCGTTTTTTGTTTTACTTTATTTCTCAATTCTCAATATTTTTTGTTTTTAACGAAATGCCAATACAAGTAGTTTGTCCGGGTTGTATGAAGCGGCTGAAGGTGAGTGATAAATTTGCTGGCATGAAGGGACCTTGCCCGTTTTGCAAGACGATTATCAATATTCCTGCCGCGTCAGTTAAAATTCACGGCGCGGAAGAGGTTGGTAAAGGCAAAGGCGGAAACGGAAAAAACGCAACCGGACAACCAAGCATAACTCCAATAAGCAGAATTGATTTCGGTTTTGACATCAAGGAAGCTCAAAAATATGTGTTTATGATGTTGGGAGTTTTTTTATTTGCGTTTGTTGGCGGTTTTATTATTCCGAGTGGAGTGGTTTTGAATGTTTTGGGTTTTGTTGGTCTTTGTGCTGTTGCGTTTCCGATATCGATTCTTGGCTATCATTTGTTGCGGAGCAGGGACGAGTTGTTTGTGGTTACGGGTGTGGATTTGTACAAAACGACGGGGACAGGAGCGGCGGTTTATGTGCTGGCTTGGGTGATATTGGAGATTTTTTTGTGGTATATGCGGGCGGATTCTATTTTTGTTTGGGTGTATTTTGCCGCGTTCGCAATGTTCGCAATACTTCTAAGTCACGCAATTCTCGACATAACTATTGGCAATTCCGCATTTCATTTTTTGATATTTTCTTTTGCCGTTATACTTCTTCGCGGCATTAGCGGGCTTGGTTGGATATGGGATACCGCTGCGGTTATAAGAGATACTTCGCCGTTGTTGCCCGGAATGTAGTCGGGGCAACAACGGAAAAAATAGATTTATATCAATGTTTTTTAAAGGGACAAAAGGGAATTTCTTGTATGATTGTCTCCATGTTTACCTTTTTTTTATTTTTTGCCGTCATGACGGCAAAAAAATAAAAAAAGGTAAAATGTGGAACAAGGAAAAATGCTGTTGGGACTTCGTGAATTTCTTGAGTCCTTTTGGAACTCGTTTTTTAGCTGGAAGCCCGACACATCCATACGATTTATCAAAGAACTCGGACAATTGCCAGAGACGCTACCTGACAGGAACGATTTCGTATAAACAAGAAAGAGTCTGATAAATCATTTTTACAAACTTTAACGAGTATAAAGGTATCAAATGAAAAATCAAGACCCTAAAAACTTAGTCGTGTTCTAAAATTATAGCTCATGTTACGCATTTTTGGTCTACATTTAGGCAAGTTATTGTCCTACCGTTAAAAACGTGATTGCGGAATTGCATCAACCTGATAAGATACGTATTCGAGGGTGGACGGTGCCCCGA
>JAIRYX010000371.1 GCA_031267635.1 Planctomycetaceae bacterium | reverse complement strand
ACCAATCGGCAGCCGCTCGAAAGAATTATACGGAGCAACTTGGTTTGATCACCGTTGCGTTTTACAAAGCGGCAACGCCGCAAGAAGGTTCGCGGGGAAAAATCGGAACCGGTATGGGAAACGCCGAAAAAATCCGCGTAGAACGCTACGAAGGCGGCAAAGTCCCCGGTGAATTACTCGCTGTGTATAATATTCGCTACATGACGCCGGAAACATTGAAAGAATTAGGCGTTACTAAAAAATGAATTGGTCTTGAACATTGCTGTTCAAAACATGCCTGCTTATTTCGTTTTGGAGACAATATTTGCAATAAGCAGAAAAAATATATTTGAAGATTGCCATTGGCGATTATTGGACGCTCTCAAAGAGACGTCCGGGACAAGTGAAGCTTCGGAACAAAAAATCGGAGATTCAAAAAGCGTCCTAAAATTTTCTGGATTCCGTTTCTCTCTTTTATTATGTTCATGCGTGTCTATCAGCGCATAAAAAAACAGAGGAAAATGCCCTCACACATTTATCCCCTGTTTCCTCCTGACGCTGAAACCGGAAAAGAAAAAATAATAAAACACGGTTTCGTTATGATACCTATCTTGACGTCATGTTTGGGCTTCTCGTATCACCGCGTATCGCGGTTTACTGCAAAAGCCCCATAATATATTGCGGAATCTGGTTCGCTAATCCCAATGTTCGTATCCCCGATTGTACCAGAATCTGATTGCGGGTCATGTTCGACGTTTCTTCCGCAAAATTCGTATCGCGGATTTGACTTTCGGCGGAAGTCAACGCTTCTAACGTGTCGTTCAACACGTTGATATTCGTTTCAAACGTCGCACGCTGAATTGCTCCGAAGCGTCCGCGAAGGGACGTTACCTGAACTATCGACTCTTCAACAATTCGATACGCTTTCCGTGTGCTCGTTGAGAGGTCGGCGTCTTGTCCTGATTTGAGTTGATATAGTTTTCCGCTCACGCCACCGAGCGAAATGGTGTTCAAACTCTGAATCCCGATGGTGATTTGCTGATTCGTCGTAACCGCCGGACCGAGTTGGAACGTTGCGCCGCCGCCTATGATATCAAACAACGTGCTGTAACCAGCTTCCGTTCCTTCGGCAAACGTGAAACTCAAGCCGATTGTCGAAGTGTTAATGGACACATTCAACCCGCGAGCGACCATTTGAACGCCGTTCAACAGAGCGTCAATATCCTTGCCATAATCCTTTTCCGTAACGTTACCGTAAGCGTCTTTCAACTCAAACGTTCCTTTTCTGGCAATGACTTCGACTTTCGCGTCGCTACCGTACTCTTCGGACACAAGACGCATTCCAAACTCGTCCGCATCAAGACCGCCGAGAAGTTTCGCGCCGTTCAAAGTTCCGGGCGGTTTCGTGCCGCCTGTCGTCACCAGCGTATCGTCTTGTGTCGAAATATAACCTTCCCCCGTTCCGGCAAGAACAATCTGAAACAGATTTTTCGTCAACGGATCGTTTTCAATCAACTGCT
The DNA here is from genome assembly GCA_031267635.1 of Planctomycetaceae bacterium. Classification (GTDB taxonomy): domain Bacteria; phylum Planctomycetota; class Planctomycetia; order Pirellulales; family Thermoguttaceae; genus WRMR01. Next base: position 8,182 of record JAIRYX010000371.1, on the reverse strand, counting down.
TAATATCGTTCGCTTGCGTAACGCCTTCCTTGATATAAATGTTGATATTCTTTCCGTCAATTTCAATTGCGAGTCCGTCGTGTTGAAGCGTGTTATTGACTTCTTTGTTGTCTTCGTATTTCCCGGTAACGTTGCCGCTTTCAATGTAATTGATCGTGTAATCGTTGTATTCTTCGCCCGGTTTTCTTGCTTGCAACGTAAAAGAAGCGTTTTCGCCGTTGACCGCCACCATTTTTCCCGAAGCGTATTGCGAAACGGCACTATAGGGCGTATCCGGGCTGTCGCCCCATCCTTGAAAAACAAGATCGTAATAAGTCGTCACATCGCAATTGGTTTCTGAATATGTCGGCGAGAGAATCCCTTGACCGTCGGTATCGGTACAAATATCCCAATTCGCGCCCGGCTCGCGGAGTAAACTTGCGCTGATTCCCAACGTTAATTCCGGCGGCAGCGTGTCCCAACATGCTACGAGATCGCGCGCAGTCGTTTTCACCAGTCCATTTTCGTCCGTCTCCAAATGAACGACGATCACGCCCTGCTCTATAACGCCGCCGGAGGATTCAAAATTGCTGTCTTTGGTAAAATTCAATTGTCCGGTTCCCGAATCCTTGCCGGTGGAATAATTTCTCGCGCTGAACATCCGCCCGACAATATCGTCGGCGTTGACGATTTCTACAAGTTGGTTCGCGTCAGGAGGATCAATTGGTGGATTTCCGTCAACATCCCTATCGACCGCGTAAATTGTTACCGTTCCCGCATGACCTCCGGTGTCGCCGGTGTTGCCGACCGTAATCGGACTTTTCATCGCAAGTCCAATATTGCCGAGCGTTCCAGAACCGCTATTATAATTGTCTCTTGCGATTTCGTCCGCACCGGCGGCGTTTGTACCGTAAGCCAACGTTGCCGTGAATCCCGACTTGGATTTGCCGTCTTCTCCCACCGCGTTAATAGCGGCGATAATTTCGTTGACAGTCGCTTTTGTCGGATCTTTCAGACTGATTTCCAGAATTTTTTTACTCTCGTTATAACTAACAACAACGTCTTCCTGTTGATTGATATTTCTCGCCATATTAACCGAAACGTTATTGAACTCGTCGCCTCGTTCATTGGCGGCGACATAAAACGCGGTATTCGGAATAAAGTTGCCGTCCACATCATAAAAATTCACCAACGCTTCGGCGGAGGAAATTCCGTCGTCATATTCCGCCCAACCTTCGGCGTGCTGCGTTTCAGCGGTTTCCGGCTGAGCGTGTTTAATGCGAAACGTAATATCGTCGTAAGCGTCGCCTTTGTTTTTCGCGGCGATTACGACATTGGCGTTCGGATTGGCGCTGTGTAAAATCGCTTGCGAATAATCCAATTTGTCAGGCAGAGATTCTCTTTCCACATACAACGGTTCTCCCGGAACCGCGACAAAACGAATGTTCGGCGAACCGTCGGGTCCGAGAAACTGGATTCCAGTCCCGTCGTAAACGTCGCCGTAATACGCGACTTCCTCAAACGCGGTAACAATTCCCTTGCCGTTATTGCCGGGCGCAAGCCGCGCTTCGATAATCGGCGTTCCTTCGTTGTATTGCGGTTCGATACTCCCGTCAAACAATCCCGCGAGCGTTGCTTGAGTGATGTAAGAATTCCAGAGTTTATCGTTATTGAGCGCGCAAATAACTTCCTGCGCTGTTGTGATAATGTTTCCGCCGTCCACGCCGCCGGAAAACGCTTTTTGAAATTGTTTCGAAGTGATTTTTCCCGTTCCGTCGTTATCAATCGACGCTTTCACGGTAAAGAGTGCCGCCGCGCGTTCGCTTCCATTCGACGCAGGATTGTTCAAATCAAAAACGTCCGCAATCTGACCGGCGGTATGTGCCGGAGTTGAATCGGCGCCGGATGTTTGATACGCCCACGTACCGGTCGGCGTCGTACCGGATACCGTAGAGAGACTGCTTCCTAATTCTGTAACAGTCCAATCAGTAGTTCCTAATGCTGTTTCTACCGCTGTGACAATATCATCCCATGCAATTGAGTTGTTGGAAAAATCGGCTGTAATTTCAATCTCTGTTCCAGTTAGACTTACTGACGGCGTGGTACCGCCGCCAGTGCTATCAACAAATTTTATGGTATAACCGTTTCCGGCAGCGCCGTCAGCATTACCACCGGTACCACTGGCTACAGCCGTGATGACTAATCCGCCGTTGGTTGTGTCTCCATAGGTATAGCTTGCTTGTTTTGCCGGAATAGGCGTGACGCCACTATAGGCATTGGCGGACGTTTCCGTTTGCGCAACGACGAACAGCGTTCCCGCGTCTCCGCCGCTGAAATTTGTATTTCCCTGAATTCCGGCAGCGCCACCAACAACATGACAATCATTGGAATCAATCACCGCGCCCGTTAAACCGCCGCCTAACTCTCCTTGAAATGTTCCTTCCGCGTTGATCGCGGCGATAATTTCGTCAAATGTTGTTGGTGTTGCTCCGCTTGCGTCAACATAAACATTGAGAACTTTTTTGCCGGGAATTTCCGTGTTATCGACAAACTGCGCCAACGCTTTGAAACCGGACGGAATCACTCCCGCCGCATCAATAAATTGAATCGTCACGTCGTTCATCGAAGAACCGGCTTGTTTTGCGGTTAATTGAATGTAACCGCCTGGTGTGACGCCAGTAAAATCGGTCATGCCGTTGATACCGCCGATTAACGCTTTCGCCTGCACGGCAACATCGCTGTAATAAGCGTAAGGATTTTGGGAAGTCCCCGATGGGTTGTTCGCTGTTTGAAATGTCGCGTCCGTCAGATTACCGTCCACATAGTTGATGCTCGTGTTATTATAAGCGACGCCGGGAATATTTGCCGTGAAATCAAGAGCGTTATTATTGTAAAGCGTATCGCTGTCGATTCCTGTTGCAGCGGATTGTTTTGCGGCTTCGGTTTGCAAATGAACGTTCAAAACCGCCGGATAATCGGGACCGAGCGATTCTGTATATTCAACATAAACGCCTTTTTCATTCCCGACCGTATATTTGATTTCGACAAAACCGGCTTGCGCACCTTCCGCTCCCGCCGTAACAAGAATGTCGTTGTCTTCGCCAACACTGCTGATTTGCATAGAACCGCGTGTCGCCGACTTACCGACTTCCGCGTGCACGCCGGTAGAATCGGATTCCAGATTGATCGCTTCCGCCATTTCCTTGACCGTCGTTCCTTTGGAAAATTGAAACGGAGAACCGCCGTTCGAACCTTTCACTTCCAATGTAATATCTTCCATCGCGACAGCGTGATTATAATACAATTCCGCGCGTTCCGCCGCCTGACGGACTTGAATATTGATGGTCACCGGATTTTCCGACGCTCCAAAAGTCGCTTTGTTGATGGCAAGATTCGTGATTGTATAACGATCAACGCCGTCTGTTGTGAAATCCATCGAGCCGTCGAGAAGTTTTTTTCCCATGAACGTTGTTGACGACGCAATCCGGTCAATCGCTTCCAATGAGGCGTCAACTTGCATCTGATTCGCTTTGATCATTTCATCGCTCATTGCGCCGGTGTTTGCCGCTTCTGAAATCAATCCGCGAATATCGTTAAGAAGATTCGAGATCTCGTTCATTGCGCTGTCTGCCGTCGCAATCATCATATTGGCGCGCTCGGTATTTGTGATTCCTTGTTTAATTCCCTTGATTTCGGAGCGCAGCACTTCACTGGCAATCAAACCGGCGGGATCGTCTTTGCCGCTGTTGATGCGAAAACCGGTACTCAACCGTTGTAGCGAAGTCTCTAAAGCCGACATGCTTTCGCTCAAATTTGCCTGTGCGACAATAGAAGGAACATTTGTATAAATTCTTGTCACGCGATCATCTCCTTGCCCGAAATATCAATGGCTCTAAAAATGAGGGTAAGCCGTTGGTTCGGGCGGTTTCCCGTTACTGACAATTTTTCATATTGACGGAATTGAAAAACAATCCTGTTGGTTAAAAAATACTTACAATCGTTTGTTTGAGAATATTTTTTTATCAACCGTTCTCGTCTTGCTTATTTTGTCAGCCAATACGTTTATGTGCACTAAATGGAAAAATAGTGTACTCTTGGATATTATCATCGTAAGGTTGGTGATTATAATTTTGGTTTTATTGAAAATTTTAGCAATTCTAGAGACAATCAATGATACTAATGTATTGATTGTTCCACCTGCACAAAATAGATAATTTCCCAAAATAACGATTGCAACATGCGATCATGATTTACCTGTAAAAATTATATGGCACTTTGGATTTGAGCGGATAAGTTGAATTGTTGTAACTATTCAGTTGCCCAGTGGATTTATTGGGTTTGGATAGCTACGGTCAATTTTGCCGAAAATATCACTATTTTAGCCCTTATTTATCAAATCCCCCTTAGTAGCCCGAATTGTACCCCCTAAGTGCGTCCTTATTCTCTATTCTCTTATATTTCGTTCATTTTCCCTTATGTTTCGTTTAATTGTTTTTGGCAACAATCCATTATCTAAAAAATAAGGGCATAAGGGCGCGCATGTGGGGGCAATTCGGGCTACTAAGGGAGTTTGATAAATAAGGGCGGCAATAACAAAGCCGTCCGGGTAATTACAATGGGGAACTTCCAAACACCTCCTCCAAATATTCGTAAGCCCTTATTTTTCAACGGTCACATTTGTTGAAAATGAGGTTTTTAGAAATTCCCAATAGCAAAGCCGTCCGGATAACGAGGCAGTTGCTCAGTGTGGAGTTATTGGGTTGAGCGACTGAAGAGTTACGAATTGTTTTTCTGCCCGGTTTTCTTTGACAAAAGATGGTAGTTTTTATAGAAAACAAAAACATTTTGGTTATAATAGATTTGTTTTGATCATCGGATTTTCCCCAACACAAATGCGCGAATCCTAAACGATGCTTCCTAACCCCAAAGACGACATGCACTTACATTCTCATTCGACGTCAATAAAATCTATTGATGTTGAAGGAGAAATTTCTGCGTCGTCGGCTGATGATCTGCCAAACGGAATCGGTCATAAAATTTCGAACTACTCCGAAGAAGAGCTTGCAACGCAAAATCCGGAGGTCAAATCCCCAATTTCTTCACAGAACGATAAAGGCGATTCATCTGTTGAAAAATCCGGCAGCAGTGTTTTGGAAAAAACGCTGAATTCTAACAATCCCATACAAAAATTTGTAGAACAAACTGTTCTTTCCTTTTCGCCGCCGCTTGAAGTTTTAACGCCTTCAACAATCGACCATCAACCGCAAAACGACCTTACAGCGATTTTTTCCAAAAACGGAATGCTTCCGCCGGGAACGCAGCTTGCCCATTTTATTGTAACAAAATATATAGGCGGCGGCGGAATGGGAAGAGTTTATCTTGGTATCGACCAAGCGCTTGACCGAAAAGTTGCGATCAAAGTTCTGCCGATGCAACGAGCAAGCGATCAAGCGTCTGTGGCAAGATTTATGAATGAGGCGAAATCTGCGGCGCGTCTCAATCATGAGCATATCGCCCAAGTTTATTTTGCCGGCGAACAAAATGGAATCCCGTTTATCGCGTTTGAATACGTTCAGGGAATCAATATTCGGGCATACGTTGAAGAAAACGGCGTTTTGCCGCTATCAGAGGCAATTCATTATCTTCTCCAAATTTCTCAAGCGCTCGCTCACGCCGCAACGCATCAGGTGATTCACCGCGACGTAAAGCCGTCGAATATTCTAATCACTCTCAGCGGTCGGGCAAAACTGATTGACATGGGATTGGCTCGTCTTTTGACTCATTCCGACAACGATTTAACCGCAAGCGGCGTAACGTTAGGAACATTCGATTACATTTCTCCCGAACAGGCGCGAGATCCGCGTAATGCCGACTCCCGAAGCGACGTCTATTCGCTTGGTTGTACATTTTTCTTTATGCTGACCGGAAGACCGCCGTTTCCTGAAGGAACGGTTCTTCAAAAATTGTTGCAACATCAGGGAGATACGCCGCCGGAGATTCGTGATTTTCAGCCGGATGTTCCGATTCAGGTTTCGCAAATTATTCAAAAAATGATGGCGAAAGACCCAAAGATGCGGTATCAAACCGCGTCGGAGTTGGTGGAGGATTTGTCCGAGGTGGCGAAAAACATTGGACTTCAACCGTTCCAGCAACGAAAAGATTTATGGCATTTCTCGTGGTTGGGACAACAACAATCTTGGATTCGACATATTCCTTGGCTTGTTCCGTGTTGTATTTTTTGTATTTTTTTCCTACTGATTCAATCGGGAATGATTTTTCACGCGGTAAACGACATTCCAACGACAGAAAGTCTGCTCAATCGCGATTTGACGGATAAAAAAAACAATAATGGCGAGCTGACAGAGCTTCTCACGTCGCCAACGATTTCCGATCATTCAAAAAAAATATTTACTGAAAAACATTCGGACGTTTTCGTCTTGCCGAATTTCGCGATTCGCTATGAAACGGATTCGGCGTTTCGTCCGTTAAACGACGGAAAAATATTAAGTGTTGTAGCGACTGCCGACCATGACAGTAATACGATTGCCGGAGAAGGCGACGTTGGCGTGTTCCCTGCGATTCGTCCGCAACGGTTTTCTGCCGGCTTGGAAGTACAAAGCGCTCAAGGAAGTATTTATCAGAGTCCGGGGGATTTCAATGGTCAATTCCAATCCATAACATCGTTGCAATCGAAAACGTCGGCGGGTTACCCGGAAAACAAAATCACCGGAACTAATGAACCGCCGACAAAACTGATTGTCGATCCGACAGGACGCACGCCTCATTCTTATACAAAACTTTCGGATGCGGCGCGTAACGCTGCCAAAGAAGCCGTTATTGAAATTGCCGCGTCGGAACCTGTTAATATTGAATATTTCCGCTTTACCGATTCCAAAATTACAATCAAAGGAAGCGACGGGCAACATCCGAAACTCGTCTTTCAGCCGACAACGGAAGTCCTTTTCACTCGCACTTATTCGCTTGCCGCTTTGACGAATTCTCAGCTAACGTTTGAAAATATTGATATTGAAATGGTTCTTTCGCAAAGCATTGACGTGATTTCCGATAGATGGACAATGTTTGATCTTATCGGCTTGAATACGGTGGAACTACGAAACGTTACTTTGACAATCAATAATACGAGGTACGATCAAGAATATCACGAAAACGCGGCGTTTTTCCGTTATTCTCCCAACAATTCCACCGGGATTCCCATAACGACGCCGGGAATGGAAACCTCGCTCAAGATTTACGATTCGTTCATTCGCGGCGAAGCGTCGCTGTTACGTTGCGATTATTCGCGTTCTGTGCAAATGACTCTTGATAATACGCTGATTACGGTCAATCAGCCGGTGTTTTCTTTGCAGGATGTGAAACCTGCCCAAACAATCGGCAATGAAAGCCGTATTATTACGGCGGAGATGTCGCATAATACGCTTTACGCACCGACGTTGGTTTCATGGCAGCGAAGCGAAGCAGTGGGAACGTTGGGGCATCCGATCAGCTTGCGGCTGATTGATTCGATTGTCCGGTTTAATAAAGAATCGGCGGCGGTAGCGGAATACGCGGGGAATATTTCGCAAATCCCCGATGTGGGCGGTTTTTATGAGCGGGACTCAATGAGAACATTCTATCAAAATCTTGCGAACGAATGGATTGTTCAATCTCCTGAAACCGGACTGGAATCACGTAGCGAACCAATTAAAGAAGATTCCAAATATCTCAACACGATTGTTTGGAAAACCTCGCCGCCTACCATGATTCAATATCACGAATTGAAAAAAGAAGACTTTTTACTTAACACAATATCTGCCAATAATCCGGCATTAAAATCCGATCCGAATGGCAATAACGCGGGAATATTCCCCGACAAAATTCCGAACGGACAATAAACAGAAATAATGCCTGCTTATTTCACATTTGGGAGAGGGATTGATTTATAAAACATTTGTAGCGATTCAGTCGCTCAAATCAAATAAATCCGCACAGGACAACGGAATAGTTACCGTCAATTTTACCGGAACATATTATTGCCGCCCTTATTTATCAACTTTTCCCTTAGTAGCTCATGTTACGCATAGCAGTGAACATTCAGGACACACCCGCGTCCAGATTTTTCTCTCGGACGCCGGCTCGCGGGTCTCCGACGTCCCATCGGAGACGGCAATTCTTGGCTTTTGGGGTTCATTTTCTCGAAATTCTT
>JAIRYX010000058.1 GCA_031267635.1 Planctomycetaceae bacterium | reverse complement strand
CAATTGGCTCATTGACCGCCTGGACTTTACCGGAAAAACCGCGAAACGCATGTAATCCTTGCTCGCCCGTCTCGGCTTGGCAAAATGAACGATTAACTTTTTTATGCCAATTTAACATGCGTTTGAACGCTTATTTTAAGAGAGCTGATGGGATTTTGCAAAAGTTTAGTTATAATATAAATAATTCAGGAAACACCCCGGCGGCTTCGGTAGAGACCGCGAAACTTTCGGCGTATACGCCGGAACCTTCGGCGGCTTTGAATGATAATCCCAACGCTTAGACAAAAAAACTTATTTTGACGGCTTGTTTACTGAGCGTGCGTAACATGAGTGATTGAAACCCACATATTTAGAAAGAGAAACATGAAAACACATTTGCTGTCCATTATTGGGGCTGCCGTATTCTGCGCGACAACGGCGGTAGTTGCGCAAAACACTGAAAAGCCGATAACGCTCACCGGTCAGATTTGGGATACCCCGACGAATCAGTTTGCGGCGTTACCAATAGAATTGGAGCCGTCCAAGACGGCGATTATCGTGGTTGACATGTGGAACTATCACTGGTGCATGACCGCCTCGGAGCGAGTCTCGGCGATGACGCCGCGGATGAACGCGGTCTTGAACGCCGCGAGGCAACTTGGGATGCAGGTGATTTGGAATCCCAGCGACGTGGTCACGGCATATGCCGGTTATCCGCAGTATGAAAGAGCGACGGCGGTGGAACGTCAAGCGGCGCACGACAAACAGAAAGACCTTTCCGTTAAATTCACCGCTCGCGTCGGAAACTGCATGTGCGGTCCCGGTTTGTCGTGCAAAGTCAATTACGGATGGGACGGAATGAACCCTGATTTGACGCTCGGCGAAAACGACCTCTTCTCTTCGTCCACCGATGAGATCTATTCGTTGCTTGCGGCACGAGGTATCACGAACATCATCTATGCCGGCGTTCATACAAACATGTGCGTTTTCGGCAAGCCCGGCGCCATGTCGAACATGTGGAAAGCCGGTTTCCGATGCCTGTTGGCACGCGATTTGAACGACGCTTTCACGCATTACGATCCCGTCGCCGGATACACGCCGGAGATGGGAACGGCGGAAATCAATGAAAACCTGCAAAAGAGCGGCATTCCTTGTATCAACATGGGCGAAGAGCTGCGTCGATTGTTGAAATCCGAGGACTCTCTATTGAACTCCGAGACTCCGTTAGATTATGTTCGTTTCGCGCCTTGGGGGAAGCGGGAGCGTCCGTATTTTTTCGAGAGCACAACGCGGGTAACGCTGACGGCTCCATGGCTGGACGGTGCGGAGATCCATTATACAACCGACGGGAGCGAGCCGGACGTTCAAACGCCGCGTTACACCAAGCCGTTGGAAATCACGCAAACGCAAACGCTCCGTGCGGCGGCGTTCCGCGATGGAAAATGCGTCAGCTTGCCAAGCGAAGCGTATTTTGTCAAAATGCCCGCCGCATTGACCTCGACGCCGGATGTGTACCTTGAAGATTTAAACGGCGGCGTCAACGATTATGCTAAAACTTATAAGGACTGCCTCTGGTATCCTGTCAAGCTAAAATCGTTTGAAGGCAAGCCGTTGCGTGTGCGCGGAAAAACGTATGAACATGGCTTGGGCTTCCGCGCGCCGTCGTCGGTACAGTACGAAATCAAGCCGGAGTACAAACGTTTTGTCGCACTGGCGGGCGTGGATGACAACATGCTGTCGCAGAACAACGGACGCTTCCTTGCCATGCACAGCAGTGTGGTTTTCAAGATCTTCGTTGACGGCAAACTTGCCGCCGAGAGTCCTGTTATGCGGATTTCGCAAGAGCCGTGGCGTTTCGAGATAGACATCCCCGAAGGAAGCAGCAGGATTAGTCTCGCCTGCACAGACGCCGGAAGCCGCAATATCCTTGATTACGGCAACTGGCTTAACGCGGGATTTCTTGTGAAACCAATCGAACCTATTGAGAAGCCGAGATAAAAGAGTTTCCCCTGTTCCAGAAATCTCCAAAGTCCCTTTTGTCTCTCTGATTGTTCTTTACATTTGGCGAAAATATGGTAAATTTCCCGTCAGTTTTCTTTCATCGCTCATGTTACGTACACTAAGTAAACAAGTTATCCAAATGAGTTCCTTGTCTAATCCAAAGCGTCTGGATTATCATTCAAAGCTGTCGGGACGTTTCCCAGAGCCGTCGGGGGGTACCACGGAGCTTTCGGGGGGTACCACGAAGCCGCCGGGGTGTACCACGGAGCTTTCGGGGGGTACCACGAAGCCGTCGGGGTGTACCACGGAGCCGTCGGGGGGTACCACGAAGCCGTCGGGGGGTACCACGGAGCCGTCGGGGGGTACCACGGAGCCGCCGGGGTGTACCACGGAGCTTTCGGGGGGTACCACGGAGCCGTCGGGGGGTACCACGAAGCCGCCGGGGGGTGCGCCGAGGGTTCCGTCGCAAGCGACGAAGCTCTCGTAACCGGTGACGAAGCCCTCGTAACCGGTGACGAAGCTCTCGTAACCGGTGACGAAGCTCTCGTAACCGGTGACGAAGCCCTCGTAACCGGTGACGAAGCCCTCGTAACCGGTGACGAAGCTGCCGTCGCAGGCAACAGAGCCGCCGTCGCTGGCAACAGCGGCTCTGGGGGATTCCCGAAAAGCTTTCGTGTAAGGGACAAAAGGGACGCAAGGGACAACAGAGACTTTGAGGCGATATGGAATGTTGAGATTCTGCTGATTTTAATTCAGCGGGGAGACAACAGGGATTTTGAGGCGATATGGAATGTTGAGATTCTGCTGATTTTAATTCAGCGGGGAGACAACAGAGACTTTGAGGCGATATGGAATGTTGAGAGTGTTACAGACAAAAGGAACGCAAGGGACAACAGGGACTTTGAGGACTCATTTTTCTGATTTTGGAAACTCTTCGGGGAATTTCTCATGTTCTTTTTCAAGAAACTCGCCCTGTCCCAATTGTCCCTGGAGTCTCTTGCGTCCCTTGGGAACAACAGAACCGCCGCCGTCGCAAGCGACAGAACCGTTGTCGCAAGCGACAGAGTCGCCGTTGCAGGCGACAAGAGTTCCGGCGTGTACGCCGAGTGTCTCGCGGTCTTTTCCAAAGCTGTTGGGGTGTTTCCCGAATTATTTAGATGATAAATCAGGTTACGTAGAGTCTTGATTCTGTCCGAGATAGGGTTGTTTACTCATGTTACGCAATGAGCGATTCGCGTTCGGGAAACGAAAAAACAGTTTTTCCGCCCTTTGCAGGAATCCTTGCGAAAAACTGTTCGGCTTCCTTTTGATCAATTTGGAATATGCTTTGAGAAATCAGGCGTCACATGAGTGAATCATACCATCTCATGATAGCTTTTGACAACCATAAATCGTTTTCTATCTTTCAAAGTCAAAAAAATAAACGCTGCTGCCAAGGACGGCTCGCAGGACGTGCCGGAAAACCAAGCGAGTTGAGTTCATCGACAAATGCGAGCGGGCCGTGTGTACAATACGTGATTTCTGGAGAAACTTGGCGTACCATTTGGATAAGATCATCATAATCAGCGTGATCGGAGAGCGGTAAGGACTCCTCGACGCCGAAACGATACGACGCTCCCGATTCTATCGCCCAACCGGTAACGGCAAAACGCACCTGATTCGCTTGCGATTTCCATGAATGAAATGGCGGCAGGATGACAACGCAACCGTTTTCAACCGGTTGTTCCGGTATTAAAGGGAGCGTTTCGCCGCTTTGGATTCCAAGAGCAACGCCGTGATGTTCGTAAATCCGGCTGATTTCAAAAATCGCAGGATGCTGCCGTATTGTCAAACCGTCGTCCAACAAAATTCGTGTCACTTCCTGACTTTTACCAAGACTATACGCATAAAGAACCGGCGTTTCATGCCGTGTCAAAACTTGCCGGACTTTTTGTAATAAATCGGCAATCACCGCGTCGCGCGGAGGAAGCCGATGTTGCGGAAGTCCAAACGTGCTTTCCATAATAAGAATATCTGCGTGAGGAATCACAATTTCGCGGGATGTTCGCGATGCTCCCAATTTGAAATCACCGGTATAAAGCAGCGTTTTTCCTAATTGCGGGTTTTCGACATACAACATTGCTGAACCAAGACAATGTCCCGCCGGATAAGCTGTCAAACGTAATCCTCCCCAATCAATCGGTTCGAGATACGGCGTTTTCTTGACGCGATGTTTGTCGTCGATTTGTTCCGGCGTCCAAACTTTAGGAGTCGCTTTCGGCAATTTACGTCCGCCTGCCCGATTGGTTGCAAGACGGTAAAGGTAAAGCGTTGCGGTTTCAGGAGTGCATAATGCAAGCTGATGTTTAGCAAAATGATCGGCGTGCGCATGCGACACAAACGCACATGCCTGTGGTCTTTGAAAATCCATAGCCAGATTCGCTCCGGCAAGTCTAATTCCGCGATCCCAGAAAAACACACGTTCACCGCGCAAACTGTTGACACCAGTACATCGCGCCGTTAAAACCGCGATAAGAACCAACGCCAATAGCTCCATGTCCGCGACTCATCATGTTTTGGCGATGACCGGATGAATTCATCCACGCAATAATCACATCAAAACTACTTCGCTGTCCCATCGCAATATTTTCCGCATAACCGGATGCGCCGTGTTTGAAAATGCCTGTCCGTGCCATCCAGTTCGCTTGCCGTCGCGCGGATTCCATCAATCGGCGATCAAGGCGAAGAGTCGGCAATCCGCGTTTGCGGCGTTCATCGTTGGTCAATTCAAACACTTTGCGTTCCGTTTCTGTTAAGACTAAACCGTCAATCACCAACGGCTTTTTCGGTGCGACTATGTCTTTTTTTTCTTTTTCGTCCGCTTTGTTGGCGTCGGATTTTTCATTAAGGACATTGTTTTTGGATTCGTCGGATTGGTTTGCGGATTGTTTTTCTTCTATGGAAATGTTGTTTGTTGCGGTATTTGCGGCTGCAGACAAGTTTTCTTCGGCGCCAGTTTGCACTGCGGCAAAGAAAATAAGAATCGACAACAGCCCAAGACAGGCAATTTGCCATGGAAAGTTTTTCATCATGTTCATTTCTCCTCCTGAAAAGAGTCTCATTGAGTATTGAGTTTCGGTGAATTGAGTTGTTTGCAAACGTTGCAAACATTTTTGAATCAAACCAAACGAAATATCTCCAAAATATATACGTATTTCAACAACATTAAGACCGAAAAATAAACAATAAAATTTACTGAAAAGGTCAAAACGTAATGCAGATTATATAAAAGTAAAACGAAAAGACAAGAAATAAATGGTCGCATAAAAAAATAAAACAAGAAAAACAAAGCGACACGCTATCTAAACTACCTTGCTTTAATTTTAAAAACGTTTTTTAGAAAACAAAGAAAGTATAAACACCGCTTTTTCGTGTAAATTTCTCACCCTTTAGAAATTCGGTTTTCATTAAAAAAGGGACTTTGGGAAGATGATAAACTTGTTTTTCAAATGGATTCACCAATATATCCCAGAAGTTCCCAGAGTCCCAATTGTCCCTGAAGAGACGGGAGCATATTTTGCTCCGAATCACTCACTTTGCAAACCGCCGACAAATTGTTTTGCGTACATCACAAAGCCATGCGGTGCGTTCTTCATGGGAACTCGCAATGACAGATTCAAAATTGCGGCGTTCAAACGTTTGACTGCCGCAAAGTCCAAATACAACCGTTTTCCAAAATACTTCTAAAGGATCGCCGTAAACTTGTATTTCTACATCGCGCGGCGTGTTCGACGTACTGAAAACTTGCACGATTTTATCATTGAAAAATTGTTCCGGACCGTTTGATCCAAATTTGTAGGCGAAACCATTTCGCAAAACACGATCCACCCAACCTTTAAGAATTGCTGGCGGCGTTCCCCACCAGTTGGGATGGATAATGACAATCCCATCCGACTGTTTCAACTCTTGAATATGTTGTTTTACTAAAGGCGGCAACAAATTTTCGTCTGCGATTTCCGCGTGCGGAACGATTGGATCAAATTTCTCGGCATACAAATCGTGATAAAACGTTTCGTGTCCTAATTCCTTGAGTACGTTGAGGACGCAACTCGTAATCGCATGATTAAAACTTCCAGGATTTTGGTGTCCGAGAATAACAAATATTTTCATATTTTTCTTTCTTTCAAAAAGAGTAGAAATATTCACAATTCCTATTATATCATCTATAGAATTCGTGAATATCGGTTAAGTTCAAACGTAACTATTCAGTTGTCCAAACCCAATAAATCCACACTTGGCAACTGTATCGTTACCCGAACGGCGTTACCATTGTAGCCCTTATTTTCAACGGTAAAATTTGTTGAAAATGAGGTTGTTAGGCAAATGAGACGTGAAGGGCTTTGGAGATTTTATGGAGTTCCGGTTGTCCGCAATTCTTTTTCAATTTTGGGTGGCGAAACTGTTTCGAGAAGCGATTGAATGAGATTTTCGTTGGAAATACCTTCCGCTTGGGCTTGAAAGTTTGTCGAGATTCGATGGCGTAGTACGGGAATCGCAATAGCTTTAATGTCGTCGATAGCGACAGAAAAACGACCGTCCATCGCCGCTATCGCTTTGGCTCCGTTAATTAAAAATTGTCCTGCACGCGGTCCTGCTCCCCAATCCACCAGCTCTTTGACGATTTTCGGAGAACGCTCGTCGTTAGGACGCGTTGCACGCACCAATTTTGCCGTGTATTGAACGATATACTGACTGACCGCAATCGACTGCACAAGTTTTTGTAAATTGGCGATGACTTTGCCGCTCATAATTTTATGTATTTCCGCCTTTTCGCCGCGTGTTGTCATCGTGAGGATTCTTTCCTCTTCGTTCAACGTCGGGTAATCCACCTTAATGTTAAACATGAAACGATCAAGTTGCGCTTCGGGAAGCGGATAGGTGCCTTCCTGCTCAATGGGGTTTTGGGTCGCTATCGTAAAAAACGGTTCCGGCAACGGATAGGTCGTTTGCCCTGCCGTAACTTCGCGTTCCTGCATTGCTTGAAGTAATGCCGATTGCGTTTTCGGCGGCGTGCGATTAATTTCGTCAGCAAGGAGAATATTGGTGAAAAGCGGACCTTTGACGAATCGAAAACTCCGCTTGCCGGAGACATCTTCATCAAGTATCGTCGTCCCTGTAATATCGGACGGCATTAAGTCGGGCGTGAATTGGATACGCTTAAATTCCACGTCAAGGATTTGCGCAATCGTCCCAACCATTAATGTTTTCGCAAGTCCAGGTACGCCTTCCAGCAAACAATGTCCGCGAGTAAATATCGCCGCGAAAATTTGCTGAATCACCTCGGATTGCCCGACAATCACTTTGTGCAATTCGTCTTGCATGATGCGACACTGACGTCCCAACTCCTGCAAAACTTCGCCAAGATTGCGGACTTTGGCGGATTGATGTGAACTTGCTGAATTTGCAGGAGGATTAGGCGGCTGTGTCATTGATAAAATTTTCTAGGGAACGATGATAAGTGAAAATGAATAGGTCGCTCTTCGCTGTTACAAATGAGTTGCCAAAGATTTTCGGATAAATCATTGTCGCACTTGAGGACGCCATTGTCAATTATCAAGAGATAAATTCGGGCTATTGATACCGCTCCCGTAAAATTTTGGGTAACGGTTGCCGCAGTAAAGCGGACGGCGAAATTCCCACTGTTATACTCAAGGAAAGAAGCCGTTCCTGGAGTCGTTTTTGTACATCGCGTAATTGTTCGACAATCTCGTCGCAACGGTCAGCGACGTTATTGACGTCCCAGCGGTCATCCGGTTTGGCAAACAAAGCATACGAAGGATCGCTTGAAGTTTCCGCGTTGGGGTGGGAAGATGAATTTTTTCGCAAAAGCCACGCCGGGGTTACGAAACAAGATTGTTCTTTATACGATTCCGCATCCGCGACAATCAGAAGGCAATCGTGGTGCGAATCCGTTTTTCCGCTGATGAGCGAAAGGAGTTCCGACATTGGCGACAATTCATTGAACCATTCGCAGAATAATTGCGTCATATCGCCGGGTTGCAGTAATGCGTCGGTGCGAGTTGCCGCTCCGAATTGATCGGGAAAACGTATCATCAACGGCGTTTGAATCAAAGCCGAGACAAGCGGTTCATGATGAAAAATCGCAAACTGTTCCGCCGATTCGAACGGTTGATTTGGATACCATTGCTTTAGTGGAATGCCAATGCAGTTCTCTTCGCCGAGCAAAATTCCCGATGTTCCCGCAAAGAGAAAGAGCGTTTCCTCGCCGAAATCTCCCGCTCGCAGCATTTCCGTCAACGATTCCATCAGTTCGTCAAGCATCGTAACGCCGCCGGCATACGACGCCGCGACCGATTGTCGCAAGTCGTCCCATCTTTGTTCGTCATATTGGTCGTTCTTCCTCAGAAAAGGCGGCGGTGTCACTTGATTGTAAGGAGCCGGATCGCCGCGTCCGCAATACTTGTCACGGTAAACCATCGGGACGTCCCAATTTTCCGCAAATCCGCACAATCGACACCAAAGAAAATACGGTTTTTCCGAATCCGCCAACGTTTCTGCGGCGTCGGCAATTGCGGCAAACATCGAAAATAAATGAGTTTGTTCGAGATTCTGACACGGAGCGAGATTTTTCGTGATCGGCAATAATCGCATTTCAGAAAAATCCTCGGCATGGACGGAATAAGCGACATTCAAATTGTCCGTCAAGAGAACTGTCTTGTAACCGTTTGCGTTTAATTGTGAAATAAAACTTTGCGGCGGAGTGTTTGCGATTTCCTCACGGCAAAGAGCGTGCGTACCAAACCACCATGAGCGGCACGCCTCGCCGACGTCCAGCGTATCAATATAAAAGCGATCCGCTGTCAACGATTCGGCGGCAAGACGGTTTATCGCCGGCGTTTCGATTTCGGCATTTCCATACGCGCCGAGAAATCCAAGATGGAAACGATCTATCAACAAACAAATAACGTTTTTCATGAGAGAAGTAAAAGAATGAGCCATCAGTATATAAAAATTTGATCCACGGATTGCACCGAGGTTCACTAATATTTGAACGGAATTTTCATGGTGAAATTGCGTGACTTGTAGTAGTTATCCGAAAAATTTTACTATTGCCGCCCTTATTTTTCAACGGTCACGTTTGTTGAAAATGAGGTTTTTAGAAGCTCCCATCAACAGAAATTTCTCCGCTTGCCATTGAGGGGATCTGATTTCAATCATTCGGCAAAATCACCGCACGTCCCGAACCAACAATCACGTGATTGGAGGAAATGTTTTTTTCCTTATTTTCATGTGTTGTTTCGAAAGAAACAGGGTTTCCAATGGGTTTAAGTGTTCTCAATACGATTATCGGCGAATGCACGGCAACGGCGGACGATGTTGCGGGGGCTGACGGAGCAACAGGCAACGGCGGAATGTTTGAAATCGAAGTTTCAGGGTGTGCGGAAAGAATGTCGGCAACATTGATTGAGGACGGCAATAATGCGTGAGATTCCGCAAGCGATGAAGCCAATGTCGGCGGCGACGGCAAATCGACAAAAAAATCAGGATCAGGCGGCGGTTGCGAAATCAATGGTGGGTTAAAAGGAATATAAGAAGGCAACGCAGCTTCCGGCGATTGATTTTCCGCCGCAATTTCACGGGAATGCAGTGGTAATTGCGATTCTTTTTCAGCGGAATTTGGCGAATCCGCTATATTCCATCCGCCGTAGCTTACGTGCGGAAGCGTGTTTGATACGTTATCGGAAGCTGTTACCGATGTTTCTGAAGGTTTACGATAAGCCGTCGTACCAAAACCGTAATCCGCTACTGAAACGGGAACGTCCGCGTTTTGATCGAGGAAATCGTCCGACGAAACAAACGCCGAACGTCCTTCGCTTTCGGTCGCAACGGACGTAGGTAATAATGTTGGGTTAGGCGTTGATGCAACCGCTGTTTCCGATGAATTTGCGTTTGTTTCAAGAGAACGTACCGCATTGACGCTTGCTTGAATCAAATCACGTTTTGCCGGAAAACGAAAAGCGACCAACATTCCGCCAAGCAGAATGCCACCTGCAATCAACACTTTCCACTCAGGGGGGAGAGAGGAAGTAATCATTGTTAAAATAGGACGTGTAAAAAACAATATCGACAAGGTGCAGTTGTCACAAGGTTTAATGTCCTCCCGATTTTGCTTTCATGCAGAAAAACCGGAACGTTCTCACGATGTTACTATACCACGAAAGAGAAAATTCTTCTCCCTTTTATCAATGAAAATGGCAAGTTCTTGCCATAAAATCAAAGGAGTGCTGATATAATCCCTGCGAGAGAAGCATTTTATCATTGCGTCCTTATGAACTGCATTTCCCCAAAAACACGCTAATATATTTTGTCAAACGTCTTATTTTAAATATTTTCTCAGAATTATCGGTAAATTAAATACGTCTTTACTCAAAAAACAGAAAACATAAGGGAACTTCTAAAAACCTTATTTTCAACACACGTGACCGTTGAAAAATAAGGGAATAAGGACGCATATTAGTACAATTCGGGCTACTCATGAAATTTCATAAATAAGGGCAAGATTTTTCGGTAACATTGACGGTACAGCTACCCAAGTGCGGATTTATTGGCTTTGAGCGACTGAATAGTTACTTTGTGCCTTTGTGATGGGAAAGATAAAATAGATTGTTAAAGTTCCTAAAGAAAATTTTACCACAATGTTATGAAAGTAAATGAATCAATTTGGAGTGTAAAACAACTCCAGATCAAAAGACTGTCATAACTTTGCGGTAAATTAATAACTCATGTTACGCATAAGGTCGGTGTAAGTATTTTCCATTGTAATTGTCCGTATCTTTTTAGAAAAAGATATGTATTTTTTTAGAAGGGAACTATTCAGTTGTCCGAACGGCTT
>JAIRYX010000346.1 GCA_031267635.1 Planctomycetaceae bacterium | reverse complement strand
ATACCGGAAATAATAAAAAATGAACAAAAAAAATGCAATACCAAAATATCTAAACAATAATTTCCCCGACTATGCTACGCAATCGATATCGATTGCCAAAACTTGTGTTAATACTTTTGCTTCTAAAAACCTCTCCCAAATATTCGTAAACCCTTATTTTTCAACGGTCGCATTTGTTGAAAATGAGGTTTTTAGAAGTTTCTCATGGACTTTGTATTGATTCACCGTGCTCTTAATTGTCGCACGTATTCCGCTATCGTTTGTTTCGCGGTATCTGGATTTTCTTCGACGCGGCGTTGGAATGCGCTGCCGATAATCACGCCGTCGGCAATACTGCCCGCCGCGCGAACGTCTTCCGGCGAGGAAATGCCGAAGCCGATACAAAGCGGCACAGAAGTTTCCCGCCGCATTTCGGAAACTTCCTGTTTCAACGCATTCCAGTCAATTTTATTCCCGCTTCCGCCGCCGGTTACGCCGCGACGAGAAACGACATAGACGAAGCCGTCCGACTGACATAAAATTTCGTTGCGGCGAACCAGATCGGTCGTCGGAGAGATCAGGCGGATAAAATGCAACTCGTTCGGTTTTTGAACATGCCGCATAATTTCATTCGCGTTTTCGCTCGGCAAATCAACAACCAACATCCCATCGGCTCCGGCAATTGACGCAGCATGAACGAATCGTTCCGTCCCCATTGCAAAAATCGGATTGAAATACGAAAACAAAATAATCGGCAATTCATATTTTTGCCGTAACCGTTTGACAAATTCAATTCCTTTTTCCAACGTCATACCGGCTTTAATAGCGCGGCTTGACGCGCGTTGAATAACGGGACCGTCCGCCGTCGGGTCGGAAAACGGGACGCCGAGTTCGAGGACGTCAAGTCCCGCATCGCACGCCGCATCAATAATTTCAAACGACCGTTCCAAATCGGGATCGCCCGCCGTAATATAACCGATCAACGCGGCACGCTTTTCCCGCCGCGTTTTTTCAAATGTTTCCGTAAGTCTTGTCATCGTTGATTGTTTTATAAAGAATATTTCGTCAAAAGTCCCCGTGCGTTCTTGTAATTACGTATCAATTTGATCTTCACTTATAATAATGAATTTGTCGGGAAAAACAAGGCGAGAGCAGTTTGACCTGTTTTAATTGCCATGAATACAATTGGAGCTTTGACTGTTTGAGTCAATCATTCACATCAATTCTGTTCTTTTTTTTCGCATATTGGGGAGTAGAAACGTTACGATTCCCAGCAGCGGTAGATAAGAACAAATGTGGTAAACCGTGTCGATACCGTATTTGTCGGCGACGCCGCCGAGAAACGCGGATGAAATTCCGGCGATTCCAAATGCGAATCCGAAAAAGAGTCCTGCAATCATTCCGATTTTGCCGGGCACAAGTTCTTGTGCGTAAACAAGAATCGCGGAAAACGCCGACGAGAGTATCAATCCGATAAACACGGTCAAAATGCAGGTCGCTCGTAGCGTTTGAACATGCGGCAACAACAGCGTAAACGGCGCCACGCCGAGAATCGACGCCCAAATCACGTACTTCCGCCCGAAACGATCGCCGATTGGTCCGCCGATCATCGTGCCGGCGGCGACAGAAAATGCAAAAATGAATTGACAATATTGGGCATGTTTGATTGTAATGTGAAATTTATCCTTCAAGTAAAATTGATAAAACGTGCTTAAACTTGCCCAATAAACATATTTTGAAAAAATCAATATCAGTAACACGCACAACGAAATCACAATCGTGCGTGTCGGATACGGCGATTTGAGAGGCGTTTTTGCGGTATTTCTTCGGCGTTCTTCAATCGAATACAATCGTTTTTTGTACCAGCGGCTGACCGGCAGCATCAGGCAAATCGCAAAAATAGGAACTGCCGTAAACGCACCAAGCATTCCTTGTCCATACGTTGTGATAAAAATCGCTGCGACAAGCGGACCAATCGAACTGCCGAAATTTCCGCCCACTTGAAATAATGATTGTGCCAATCCGAAGCGTCCGCCCGAAGCGTAATAAGCCAGCCGTGACGATTCGGGGTGAAAAATCGCCGACCCTATGCCAATCAAAATCACGGAAAACAGCACTTCCGCATAGCTTGCCGCGACCGCAAGACGGCACAGCCCGCAAAGCGTCAGAAACATTCCAAACGGCAAGGCATAAGGTTGCGGATGACGGTCGGCATACCAACCGACAATCGGCTGAAACATCGAAGACGCAATTTGGTAAACCAGCGTAATCAATCCGATTTGCAGCATGTTGAGCGACAACGTATCATGAATATTTGGATAAATCGCCATAATCAACGATTGCATCAAATCGTTGAATGCGTGAAAAGAACTGAGCGCGGCAAGAACGAGAAAGGTGGTTTTTTCAGTGGTGACTTTGGTCAAGGTATAACACTCCAAAGACAGGAAGGCGTATCGGACGATAGACACAAAATTATAACAGAGACGCCGAGAAATTCAAGGAAGCGTTCCATTTGTTTCAGGCACAATCAATTGCAACGGATTGCCGCAACATATAACGAGACAATCGGCTTTCCAGAAATTTTCTGGGACAGATGAAGATTCTGAACAATATCGTCCCAAACTCTAATAACAACTCCTGTCTCCAGAGTCCTAATTCTCTCTTTCATCATTCTTTTCACTTGTTCGCAGATGTCAAGAATGACTTGGGAATGAGGTTGAGAGCAACGAGCTTTCAAACGCCATTGTCGAGAGATTCAATAACCAACTTAGGTGGATTGTATTTCCAGTGACGTGGAAAAAGAGACGCTTTCTTACCCAATAATCCGTTTCCAGCGTTCAAGATTATATTGAACTTTTTCGGCGGTGGTCATTTGGGAAAAATCGGGGTCATTAATTGTATTGGATTGCGTTGAATTTGTTGTGCCGCTTGAAACGTGGTGCGGAACGCCCGGTGTGGCATACGTTTTTTTCACGCTGCTAACGCCGGAGTAACTCGACGAAGTATCTGTCGATTTCAGGTCGTCTTCCAGCGTTCGTCGCGGCGGAATACCAAGCCGTCGGAGATCAGCATGATACGCGCGGGTTGCTTCTTCCGGCAAAATGTTTCCGTCGGTAATCGCCCGGAGATAGTAGATGAAAGAAAGCTGATGTTCCGCATTGTTGATTTTGCGTCCGTACAAAGCAACTCGCGCGCCGTATTTTCTTGCCTCCCAAAGCATTTGGAACGCGTCGAATGTTGTTCCCGCCGAACCGCCGAGAATTCCGACAACAAGCGAGCTGTCATAACGCACAAGCGATTCCATCGCCGCCGGACCGTAATACGGAATTTTGAGAAACACCGGGCGTCCGCGACTCGGCACGCCCGCAAGCGTCCGCACAATATGATCACTCACAAATTTCCCGATATTTTTCGGCGTATCCATATTGTTGCTATTCGGACTGAACACTTCGAGAAAATGCCGAAAGCCCTTTTCTTCGGCTTCAAGACGAAACGCTTTGTATTCGTTCAGTGCGTAACGGTCAAGTTCAGTTGCGTTGTTGTAAGTGATGGAATACAATCCGAGATCAGCCCCAAGTTTTCGCTCTTCCGGAGAACATTGAAATTTCCCGCACATCGCGTGATCCAGCGACGCGGTACGAAACGGCATTGACGGATCGGAGGAATAACGCATATTACTTCCGGCAAGCCAAATATCCGTCGTATCGTTAGCGCGGATTGCCGGTGTGATACTTGTCTTGTCGAAAATCCGCTCGCGCAGCGTCAATACTTCGCTTGTACTCACGCTCATCAGCATAATATCGACCAAACCTTGCGCGACCACTTCGCGGATAATCTGCCGATATTCGTCCAACGTACGAAACGCCGCCTCGTTACCGTAATGCTCAGGACTTTGCCCCGGCGCGGAAAGACCATACGCCATATCTGCATCTTTCGCGTCGGCAAGAATAAAATCAGAACAACTTCGGTCGGCAATAATCCGGGCAAGTTTGAGATCAAGCGATTTCATGAGACTTTTTCTATCGTGGTTATGAGGAAAACGAAAAATTATATCATTCTAGAAGAGTTTATTTTACTCTATTGTTTATTTTTTTACAATGTTACATTCTTAATTAATAACGATGCAGTTGCCGTGCGGATTTATTTGGGTTGGACAACGGAATAGCTACCAGTATTTTATAAATCAAGCCCTCCCAAAAATGCGAAATAAACAGCAAAATTGTAACTTTATTAGCCCTTCGACATATTTGTAGGAAATCTCATTTTCAACAACGGCATAAGATTCGCGTTTTTTCGGCTTTTTTGATATTTGAGGCGACAGAATGAAAACGGCATCATTCTTGCATAAGAAATAAATGATGTAAAAAATTTGGTAACTATTCAGTTGATACGTGCGGATTGATTTGGTTGGAGCGACTGAAGAGTTACGAAATTTGTTTGAGCGAATGTGTAACGACTTTCTATCTTTTCGTTTTTAACTGACATGAACTTTGATAATCATCCTTGTTTCAACGCTTTGACGCGACATAGCACAGGGCGAATTCATTTACCGGTGGCGGCTCGGTGTAATATTCAGTGCAACTTTTGTAACCGAAAATACGATTGTGTCAATGAAAGCCGTCCGGGAGTGACCAGCGCGATATTGACTCCGGCGCAAGCGATCCGCTATCTTGACGCGGTTTTGGAAAAAGTCGAAAACCTTGCGGTCATTGGAATTGCCGGACCGGGCGATCCATTTGCCAATCCGAAAGAAACGATGCAAACGCTGGAGTTAGTACATGAAAAATATCCCGACAAAATTTTATGTCTCGCAACCAACGGGTTAGGACTTCCCGAATACGCCGAACAAATTTCTCAACGGAATGTTTCCCATGTCACGATAACGCTGAATGCTGTCGATCCGCGAATCGGATCGGAAATTTATGCTTGGGTGCGTCCGGCAGTGCGAACGATACGCGGCGTTGAGGGAGCGAAATTTCTTTTGAAACGTCAGACGGAAGCGATTAAAGAACTCAAAAAACGCGATATTGCCGTAAAAGTCAATACGGTGATTATTCCTGAAATCAACGACGAACATGCGGTCGAAGTTGCGGCGTTTTGCAAAGAACTCGGCGTGGACGTTCAAAATTGTATCCCATTGATGCACGTGGAATCGACGACGTTTGAAGGACGTCCGCTTCCAACATCCGCCGACATGATTGCGTTGCGGATGAAAGCAAGTCAATATGTTCGGCAAATGTCGCATTGTGCGCGATGTCGTGCCGATGCGGCAGGGTTGATCGGCGTCGAAAACAGTTTGGAATTTGTCGAGTTGTTACAAAACGCGGCAATCGTTCAGCCAACAAAAGAACGTCCTTATATCGCGGTCGGATCAAGGGAAGGATTGTTTGTCAATCGTCATCTCGGCGAAGCTCCGTCGCTTTGGGTCTTTGGAACACAGGAAGACAAAATTATTTTGCTCGAACAGCGTCCGACGCCTATTCCCGGCACGGGCGACTCGCGATGGCTGGAACTTGCAGAAACACTGAAAGATTGTGCCGCCGTACTGGTCAGCGGTTGCGGACCGAATCCGCAACGGATACTTGAAGAAAAAGGGGTGTCCGTGATTGCAATGGAAGGGCTAATTGCCGAATCATTACCGTATGTTTTCGCGGGTCAAAAACTTCCGAAAATCATAACTCGCTCGCTCGGCGTTTGCAGCGCAGGTAGCGGCTGTAAAAACGTCGGCGGAGGATGCGAGTAAGTTTTTTACTGATTATTTCGTTTTTGGGGGGACAATATGCGAGAACGCAATAGAAAACGATGGCGCCAGTTTCCCAAGCCAAATAAATCCGCACTGGATAACTGACTCGTTACTGTTTCACCGGGAAATGTTATTATTGCCGCCCTTATTTATAAAATTCCCTTATCAGCACAAATCGCACCAATATGCGTCCTTATTCCCTTATTTTTCGTTCTTTTTTTTGATAAAAATCCATGATCTAAAAAACAAGAGTCTAATAGCGAGTTTGGGGGGATTTGTTGGCTACTAAGGGAAACTTGATAAATAAGGACGGCAATGGTAGAGCCGTTCGGGTAATTGCAATAGTCAAGCCGTTCGGGTAACGATGCAGTTGCCGTGCGGATTTATTTGGGTTGATCTACCGAATAGTTACCAGTATTTTATAAATCAACCCTTCCCCAAAATATGAAATAAGCAGTTTTTTATTTCTTTTCGTTGATCGGGCAATTTGAGAAGGTTGAATTTCCTCAATCGGTCTGGAAACCGTTTCTTCCAATTTTATTCCAAATGTTCAATCAACTCTTTATCGCCGACGAGCCAAATTAAATCGCCGGGTAGAAGCGTCATCATTGGAGATGGGTTCAAAAAACGTTGATCTTTACGCTCTAAACCAACAATCAAGCCGTTGACAGTGTCACGAAGCCCGCATTCTCGAATCGGTTTGTCCACAAAGGAATGTCCTGAATGTAACACTATCGAAACTAATCCGAAATTCTCGTCATGCGTTTCTTCTTCGCTGCCCGATCGCCGCTCAATAACGTCGCGCACCGCAAAAAGCTGTTCGTTTGTGCCAATCAAATAAATTTTGTCGCACGGCAGTAAAATTTCATAACTTCGCGGCGCAACAATCGTTTTTTCTCCGCGTTTAAGTACCGTAATCGTTACGCCATAGTCGTTTTTTAATCCGGAATCCAAAATCGTTTTCATCACAAGCGGCGAAAATTCCGAAACCGTAAATTCTGTCAGCCGCGCTTCCCAAGGAACAAGATGCGAAAGTTTCGCACGTTCTTCGATAATCGCACGTTCTTTTTCGGTGAGATTGGAAAGGAAATTCCGCTCAATTTTGAGATACAACGGCTTGAAAAATCGGCTGAACAAAAAGATAAACGTTGTTGCCGCGATCAGCACAAGCAATCCCGCCGTTACTCGCATCGAAATAAAATTCGCGACAATAAACGTTATCAGCAAACTTCCCACAAAAAAACGAATCAGCGAAACGCCGATTTGTAGCCGCATTAACCGCGCAAGCGTTTCCGTGCTATAATCGTCGGCATGCGGCGGGCGGTTACGAAAAATCGCCCAAAAAAACGGCGTGGAAATGACGAGCGTCGCAAAACAAATGACAATCGCAGTCAAATCGTATTGTCCCCAATGGAAACCGTTTTCACGCTGAAAAAATTCCCATCGCTGAAAAAACTCCATCAGCGAACTTTGTGAATATCTCGCAACCAGAGTAATCCCGATAATCATCACCGAATTGAGAATCAGCGAAATTCCGTAAACTCTGCAAAACAACGAAAACGCGCTTTCTTTGCCTGATTCTTTCATCACGGCTTCATAGCGTGTCAGCGAATTTTGAATCCGCGTGGGAATGAGTCGGTTCAAGCCCAACGAAAACGGATCGGAAAATTTGATTAAAAATGGCGTCGTTAACGTTGTTACCGCCGATACCGCGACCGTAATTGCGTAAAGCGATTTGTCCGCCTCGTCACTACCTTCCAACATGCCTGTTACTTTGAGTGCTATTCCAAGCTTTGCGATAATAAACGAAAATTCACCGACTTGCGCCATACTCATTCCCGATTGAATGGAATCTCGCATATTTTGCCCAGAAACTACTGCACCGAGCGTTGTACCAAAAAATTTTCCCACAATCGTTACGCCGACAAGAATTGCAATAACGTTCCAATGTTCTCTTAAAATCATCGGCTCAATCATCATACCGACCGACACAAAAAAGACGGCGGAAAAAAGGTCTTTGACTGGACGAATCAAATGCTCAATGCGGCTTCCTTTCGATGTTTCCGCCAAAATTGATCCCATCACAAATGCGCCCAAAGCCGCCGAAAATCCGACTTGAGCAGCGACAATGACCATCATAAAACAAAGTCCGATAGAAACCAGCAGTAAAATTTCATCCGACAATAAATTTCGGCAAAATCGCAAAAACATCGGCAAAAGAAAAATTCCCATGATAAACCACAGAATCAGGAAAAACGCCAATTTAAATGACGACAATAGCAGCGCCGTTCCTGAAAGCGACTGCGTGGCGGCAACCGATGTGAGAATTACAAGTAACAAAATGGCGATGAGGTCTTCGACGATGAGAATCCCGAAAACAACCGGTGCGAAATTGCGTCCTTTGAGCTGAAGTTCGTCAAACGCTTTAACAATAATAGTCGTCGAGGACATCGACAGAATCGCCCCAAGAAACAAACTTTTCAACCAATCCCAGCCGAACGCTTTTCCAATAAGAAAACCGACAAAAATCATAAAACCGATTTCGACAACCGCCGTAATTGACGCGGTTTTCCCAACTTGAATCAATTTTTTGAAGCTAAATTCTAAGCCAAGCCCGAAAAGCATAAACACGACCCCGATTTCCGCCCATGTTTCGATACTTTTTTCTTCCTGAATAGAAGGAAGATAAGAAAAATAAGAAAAACAGTGACCGACAAGAAAACCGGCAAGCAAATATCCCAATACTATCGGCTGTTTCAGTCCTTTAAATAACAGCGTCATGAGCGCGGCGGCAATCAGAATCAATCCCAAATCTTGAATCAATGGGTCAAGGTGCATGAACAGAATCTACTTATTTTAATGGGTATTGTTTGAAATAACAAAATCACAGGATAACTTATTGTTGTCCTTACACGAAAAAAAACTCAAAAATACGGATTATTCAATACCGCCGATCATTTGGGTTCCTTTATCAAAAATTTTTGCATACTACTTTATTTGTAACTATTCAGTTGCCTCGTGCGGGTTTAGACTCGTCACATTTTAAAATTTGTTTTCACAAAGACGCCAAGAACACCGAGTGAGTCTAAAAAATAAATTCTTTGTGCCTCCGTGCCTTTGTGAGCAAACATAAATTTAAAGTAGTGTTAATATATTTGGCTGGACGGCTGAATAGTTACCTTTATTTTTCAAAATGCCGTTCAATCAACAACATGAATATTAAAATTTACCACACTTTGCCGAAAAGTACCAGACGGGGGTTGAAATTTGATTTTGAGAAAAGAGACTGCTTATTTCACATTTTGGGGAGGGATTGATTTATAAAATACTGTAACTATTCCATTGCCCAACCCAAATAAATCCGCACGGCAACTGGGTAACTACTACGAAGTCAATTTTGCAGGAAAATATGATTATCGCCCTTATTTATAAAATTCCCTTATTAGCCCCGAATTGCACCAATATTCGCCCTTATTCCCTTATTTTTCGTTTTTTTGATAACAATCCATGATCTAAAAAATAAAGGCATAAGGGCGCGTTTGAGGGGGTATGTCGGCTACTAAGGAAAATTTGATAAATAAGGGCTGCAATGAGAAAGTTTTTCGGGAAATGATACAGGCACCGTGCGGATTTATTTGGTTTGAGCGGCTGAATAGTTGCCAGTATTTTATAAATCAAGCCCTCCCAATAATGTGAAATAAGCAGCGCAGGAACGTATTACTATTCCCACCCTTATTTATAAAATTCCCTTAGTAGCCCGAGTGACGCCCAATTATGCGTCCTTTTGTAAATTAGTCACGGCGCATTCTTTTCTCGCCAAGTATGCGCGTAATCAATGACTTCTCGCACAACATTCCATTCGGCACGAACCGTACAGTCAGCGGCAAGAATAAAATTCGGCGACGATTCCCGAAGCAGCGTATCAACTTCGGGAGCGATTTGTTCAAAAGTTCCGCCGGAAATTACGCCGTTTCTGTTCAAGCCGCCCATCACCGGACGATGAAACTCTTTCTGAACATCTTTGACGGAAATACGCGTACCATCTTTCAAGGCGTACGGCGGATTGATGATACTTGCGGGATGAGAACGGAATTTGGAAATATCATTATAAGGTCCCGCAAAGTCGCAAATATGAAGAATATTCAATAGCGTTTGATCGCTAATACCATTCAAAACGGCAATATCCGATTGAGCAATCAAAGTATCAAACAGTTCACTTTCGGCAAAATTTCTGCTGTCGCCGCCTTGCGTGGAATAATAGAAACCGTCCGCGCCGCGTTTGACCGCTTCTTTGGCGTAATTCAAAAGACTTTCTGTCAGTTTTTTAATTCCTTTGGCAACAGCGTCGGGATTTTCTTGAGCGTGTTCTAAAAGTTTACGTCCCGAAGTTTGAGACGCCAGACTAAACGTACCGTAAACGGTCGGGATAATCAACGCCTCGCGTTTCAATTCTTTTGCCAAATATTCGATCACTGAGAGAACCGGCTCGAAGAAATCCGTATCGTAAACCGGCGTTTTTTCCCAGTCTTCCGGTTTTTGAAAGTTCAAGTAAGGCAAAAAAATTTCATATTGTACTTTCACAATATCCATGTTTGTTGCCCGAAAATAATCGATATGCCGTTTTGCCGCCGCTTCTCCGAATTTTTCGGGAAAGTGCATAAAAAAGGCGGCGGGAACATATTTATTGGGTTTCGATTGATCAAGAACGGAAAGCAATTGCTCCCGTTTATTGATTTTCACGGAACCGGAAGACGAATTTTCCGATTGCGCGGGTTTCCGGCTTTCCTCCGCGAACGCGGAAGCAATTCCGTCGGACAATAAACCTAATCCGCCAGCCGCAGCTAACGAGGTTTTTAAAAATTCACGTTTGTTCATAATCTTGCACTCCTTAAAGTTACAATTTTGAATAGGGTTCAAACAAAATAAAACAGCGTTGTCAAATCTCGGTTCTTTGAATATTTTTCAACAGTTCCGATCCTCCTTGTTTTTATTCTCATGCGCAACGCCATCCCATGAGATAAAGAACATTTTAGCAAGCAATGTGAAAAAAAAATCTAAAATTTCATTTTGATTCCAGGTCAAAATCAAACGTATTTTTTTTTCCCGCAACGATAACAGCGCTCAGTTTGCTTTTTTTAGGATTTTTATAAATGTCGGGAACAAGTTCTCGCGATTTTAATTCATCCGTCACTTCTTTGGTTTCCGAATCTGTAATTTTTTTTCCGGTCGGCTCGAAAACCGGCTTGTGGATCGTAACAAGATATTCTCCCGGCGTTGTTCCGGCGTCCGCTTTTCCCTGCGATGTTTGTAACTTGTACACGCCGTTTTCATCGGTAACGCCATAAGCCGCGTTTCCTCCGCCGTTGGGAGTGAAATTTACGTTGGCATTGGCTAACGGTTTCCCGTCTAATGTGATTTTTCCTGTAACAATGTCCGTTTTTATTCCGTTCCTTTGATTGCAACCCGTCAATAAAAACAGGTTCAGAAAAATCGCAAACACAAATAATATCCGAAGCGTCTTCATCATGAGTATTTTCTTTCTATTTGATTTGAACTGAAACATGAAAAATGGAAATTGAGGAAGCGTTAGGGACAAAAAGGACATTTGAGACTTTGGAACAGGGTAAATCTCCTAAAAAATTTGCTCAAAAGTCCTCAAAGCGATTCCCCTGAATCTCAAAGTTCCTTATCCCTGGAAGTTTCAGGGGCTTCCCAAGTGTTTTTGGGAACTCCCCGAACGTCTTGGGGAACTCCCCGAACGTCTTGGGGAACTCCCCAAATGTCTTGGGGAACTCCCCAAACGTCTTGGGGAACTCCCCAAATGCCTTGAGGAACTCCCCAAATGCCTTGAGGAACTCCCCAAATGTCTTGGGGAACTCCCCAAATGTCTTGGGGAATTCCCCAAATGCCTTGAGGAATTCCCCAAATGTCTTGGGGAACTCCCCAAACGTCTTGAGGAATTCCCCAAATGTCTTGGAGGATTCCCGAAAAGTTTTCGGGCGTTTTACTTTATTTGTCGCTGTGAACGATTACCTTATTGTTTATTTTATTACGGCAGGGATTTCGATTCATTTCCCCGACTTGTTCCCGCTGCTCCCCATGTGCCGTAAGTGGAAGCTCCTCTCCATAATTCGGGTCGAGCCGGATCGGAATCAGGGTAACCAAGACGTTGCGTTGTTGTGCCGGTATCTATCGTTTCACTGACAAAGCGGGTGGAACCATCAAGCAGCACAACGTTCACTCCTCCGGTATGATGACTGGTCGGCGTCATTAAATAATCGTGCGGCGGATCGCTTCCTATTCTGCAGGAGAGCGAGTTTGGCGGAAGAATGGTATTGAACATACAAAACACATTTCTTCCATCTCCCCATCGGAGAGCTTTACGATCCCATCCTGTTACAGGATTAAATGTTCCATCGGGTTTGCGTAACGCGGCACAATCGGAAGGTATTGTCGCGCGAACTTCATCGTCATCGCCGGTTTTTAGTAACGCAATTCCGGTAATAATATTCCGGTCGTCTCCTATATCTCCTAATGTCCGGTCGCTTGCCGCAATTTCTGAAAACAACAAGGTACTACTGGTGCCGTCGGTAACGGTGGCAAAAGTGTAAACTTGCCAGTTACCGTTTGGAAACAAGCCCCGTGCTGTTGACCAATCCGTGCCGGACAGAGAGTCGCCGAAATTGGCAAAGTAATTTCCGCCGCCCTGTTGGTGTTGATAAATTGTACTTTGCACAGGTTTTCTGATATTACTATCTGAAGCACATTGGAACGCGGTAATTGGTATGGTAAATGGACTCGGCTGACCATCAATAACAGTACCATACCCTGCAAAAAGTCCAACATCAATTGGAGGAATAAGCGTCCCGTCAGCATTTGCCGCTGCTTTTGACAGCAGTGAGTTAAACGTGTCGTAAATCGCTTGTTGTTCAATATACGGCAACAACGAAACAAACGGGCTATACGATGCTGGTTCATTGGAGAAGCCGGACGCTATTCCCGCAGCTTTTATCTTGTTGAGGTGTGCAACCCAATCAGGGTCGTTTTCTCCGCAGGGGAGACGGCTTTTTGCGTCGTGGAAGTTATGAACCGCAATTCCCAACTGTTTCAAGTTGTTGGAACACTGCATTCGTCGCGCCGCTTCCCGCGCGGCTTGAACAGCGGGTAACAGAAGTGCAATCAAAATGCCGATGATTGCAATGACAACCAGAAGCTCAACAAGCGTAAACGCCGCTACGCGAGCAAATAGTTTTCGCGTTGAGTGAGTGAGTGAGTGAGTGAGTGAGTGAGTGAGTGAGTGAGTGAGTGAGTGAGTGAGTGAGTGAGTGAGTGAGTGAGTGAGTTGCGCATATTGCTTCCTTTCGTGAAAATTTTGAGTTATGATTTGCCGAAAACATGAATAGCAAATCTTTTTCGGAAGAACAATAAAGCAATTGCTGTGCCAAAAGCCCAACAGCAAAAAAAACAGACAGTAAGTGCGCAGGACGCCGGAAAGAAAAACACCGAAAAATGCGAAAAAACAACAGAAAAGCCGCAAGGAAAAATTTTTCTCTTCGTCAAAAAAAACTTTGGATTTCTATTTTCTAACAACGTTTTTCCGTGATATTTACTGGATTCGTCCATAAAATATCACGGTTTGCTAGTAAATATCACGGTGAAAAACTTATGGCGGAGACAGTCGTTATACTGGAAAACGGGAACATTTTTTTGTAGAATGATATTTGCTGTGGTCGAAAGATTCTTTGTTTGAGTTTAAGATATTAGCTCATGTTATGCATGAGCTATCGTAACTATTCAGCCGCTCCAACCCAATAAATCCGCACTGAGCGTCTGAATAGTTATCCGAAAGATATTATTATTGCAGCCCTTATTTATCAAGTTTCCCTTAGTAGCCGACATAGCCCCCCAAACGCGCCCTTATGCCCCTTATGTTTTAGAGGATGGATTATTACCAAAAACAATTGCATGAACAATAAGGGAATAAGGGCGCATGTTGGCGCGATTCGGGCTACTAAGGGAAAAGTTGATAAATAAGGGCGGCAATAATAATATGTTCCGATAAAATTGACGGTAACTATTCCATTGTCCTGTACGGATTTATTTGGTTTGAGCGACTGAATAGTTACGTTTCCTGAATGTTAATCGCTCATGCGTAACATGAGTTCTGCTACAAAGTCACGCAATTTCACTTGATATTTTTCAACGTAAGATACCTATAAATTTGACATTTTTCATATCAAGGGAAATTGAGGAACTTCGTACTAGAGCCGTTCAAAACAACAAAATATAAGTTTATGAATTTTCGTTTAGTCATTAAATTACTCGGCGCTGTTTGTATTGCACTCGGCGTGGCGATGGCGTTTAGTATTCCTTGGACATGGATTGGTGGTGGGGAGGGTTATGACCGTAACGGCATATTGGGGCTGTTAATGTCGATGAGCATTTGTTTTGTTGCGGGAACGTTCTTTTACGGAATCGGTCGAAAAGCCCAAGCAACGCTGTTTCGGCGGGAAGCGATTGCCGTTGTTGTGTTCTCGTGGATTCTCGCCGCGATTCTCGGCGCGTTTCCGTATTATTTGAGCGGAACGCAACGTGCCGTCTTGGTGAATGAACAGGGAGAAAACGTTTCTATCTCGATGAGTTTTGTCGATTCGCTCTTTGAAAGCGCATCCGGCTTTACGACAACCGGCGCGACCGTCTTGAGCGACATTGAAAAAGTCAGTCCGGGACTTTTATTTTGGCGGTGCAGCACGCATTTTCTGGGCGGAATCGGAATTATCGTTTTATTGGTGGCGATTCTTGGACAAGGACTCGGCGGAAAAGCGGTCTTGCGCGCCGAGCGAAGCGGTACGTTGTCGGAAGGGACGCCGCACGCGCGGGTACAAAGTTTAGCGTGGTCGCTGTTCGGTATTTACGTTGGGCTGAACGTGATATTGGCGGTGATTCTGATGCTGCTGAAATTCAGTCCGTTTGACGCGATCTGTCACGCATTTTCTGCGATGGCGACGGGGGGGTTCAGTACAAAAAACGCAAATGTCGGATACTTCATGACCGACCCGCTCTACAACGGCGCGGCGGTTGAAGGAACGCTGACTTTTTTTATGTTTCTCGGAGGTATGAATTTTATGCTGTTTTACTGGTGTCTGCACGGCGAACCGCAACGTTTGTTTCGAGACACGGAATGGCGGACGTATCTCGGTTTTATTGTTGCGGCGTCGTTGCTGGTGTTGTTTTTCTGTACGCGGAATCACGATTTCCATCAATTCCATGCGCCCGACAATCCTGGCCTCTTTCAATCTTCGCAAAACGTCGGCGAATCTCGTCTCGAACTGCAGAAGCCGACAACGTTTTATGCTGTGCGGAAGTCGGTCTTTCAAGTCGTTTCGATGATAACATCCACCGGATTCGTTACGGATGAATACGAAAAATGGAACGCCGCGTCGTCGGCGGTCTTACTGACATTGATGATCACAGGAGCGTGCGCCGGAAGCACGGCGGGCGGATTAAAACTCTTCCGCGTGATTCTCGGTCTCAAAATGTTCCGAAGACAAATTGAACAAGCGTATCATCCGGCAGTGGTCAGGAAAATTTGGTGGCAAAAAAGCGTTGTGCCGCAGGAATTGCTTCATCAAACCGCTGTCCATATCGGAGTGTACTTCTTCCTGATCCTTTTCTTTTCGTTAATGATCGCCGCAATGGAACCGGATTCGACATGGATTGCGGGAAACTTTCCAGTAACGCAAAAACTTTATGACGTCATCAGTATGGTTCTCTCTTGCATCAGTAATGTCGGTCTCGGCGTTGGAATGATCGGAGCGGGAGAAAACTTCGGCAGATTGTCGGAGAGCACAAAATTCTTGTTGACATGCGCGATGCTCTTGGGACGTTTGGAATTTTTCGCGGTTTTCTCGCTTTTTTCTTTGCGGTTTTGGAGGAAAAGCTAGAGACAGATGTTTGGACAGATTCTTGACTGACGACGTGGTAATTCATAGAGCGTTAGAATCTGCATAAATTACTACGCCCCTGTTAAAAACCGATGCTCAAAAACGATGTTAAACCTAATTTTCTGTAAAAAACGACTGGAAATTTGACATAAGTCGATAAAAGAATGATCGCAACAAATGACACAACGATCCGAAAAAAGGTAAACCATTAGCTGATGCACAAATCGGCATTCGTGTTGGTCGGATTGTGGATAAGTATCATGTTGCGAAACATTTTGAAACGACGACTGATAACGGACAATTTTCATTTCAGCGTCACGTAAAATCAATTCGGTATGAATCGGAACTTGATGGTTTTTATGTGATTTGTCCCAATGTTTCTTCAGCAGAACACGAGGCGTCGGATATTGTGCGTGAAAAAACACACGGATCATTGATTCTTTGTGAACAAATCATTTCATTCGCGCCGAAATAAAACTCAATAAAAACATTATCGAATGTTACCAATTGAGAAAACGCGAACCAAACCAACAACCACTACTAAATACCGTTAAATATAAATTAAATAAATAACGCTAATTAAAATAACAAAAATAAAATACGGCTTTTATTGAATGATATGTGCCAGCCAAAATAGCACACCGGTTGACAAAAAAAATGCACAAGCACGCCATTTTCGCTGTCACATGATCAACAAACAGATGGTCTTGCATTTATCGTGAATTTTTGTTATATTCTACTATTTATTGAGAGAGTATAAGCATCAAACCTCAACTCAATAATAATTTTGAAAACTTATTTGTACACTGTGACAAAGGTTTGTATTCAAACTTTATAGTAAATTTCTTTGTAAACCGTGTGTTTTCTGTGGTTAAAATAGTTTTTTATAGCTTTTCATGATATTTAAATTCCGAACGTAGAAGGAAATTTCTGATGCAAATGGAACAATTGGTCGCATTGTGTAAACGACGTGGTTTTCTCTTCCAGTCGAGTGAAATTTACGGTGGTTTGAACGGCTTTTGGGATTATGGTCCGCTGGGCGTGCTACTCAAGAAAAATGTCAAAGACGCTTGGTGGCACGATATGGTAACTGGCCATAACGAAATGACGCAACAGCTTGATGCGCCGGGGCTTTATGAAATGGCCGGACTTGATTGTACAATTATCATGCACCCGCAAATCTGGAAATGTTCGGGACATTATGACCTATTTCATGATTATATGGTCGATTGTCGTGAATCGAAAAAGCGTTACCGTTACGACCATGTCAAAGGACGTAACGTAACTTATCAAGGAAAAACAATTTTTGCCACGACAATGGAGACCGAAAATACACAGGACGCTTTAGAACAAGCCGCGCTCAAATTTTTTGGAATCCGCAAAAAAGATGCAAATAGTCTTGTGTGGGACGGACAAATCCTTTCGATTTCGCAACTTGCCGACCTTTCTAACGTGCTTGCTCCCGACGCCAAAACGGTTGGAACATTAACCGAGCCGCGAGAGTTTAATCTGATGTTCAAAACAGTGATTGGCGCGTTGGGCGACGAAGACGATTCTGCGTTTTTACGACCGGAAACCGCACAAGGAATTTTTGTCAATTTCAAAAATGTTTGCGACAGTACGCGAGTGAAAATCCCTTTCGGCATCGCTCAAATCGGCAAAAGTTTTCGCAATGAAATCACTCCTCGCAACTTCACGTTCCGTAGCCGCGAATTTGAGCAGATGGAAATTGAGTTTTTCTGTCATCCGTCGGAATCGGAAAAATGGTATAAGTACTGGCGCAACCGTCGCTTCAAATGGTACACTGATTTGGGATTAGCGGGCGACCGGTTGCGGTTGCGCGACCACGATGAAAACGAGTTGAGCCATTATTCGTGCGGCACTGCTGATGTGGAATATCAATATCCGTTTTTGCCGCAAGGAGAATTTGGCGAGTTGGAAGGAATCGCGCATCGCGGCAACTTTGACCTTCGTTCTCATATTGAAGGAAAATTAGTGCGTGATGGAAACGGTTTGACATTGGAACTCGACGCGAACGGTCAGCCGAAACATCGCGGCAGCGGCAAGGATTTGAGTTATTACGACGAAGCGACTCGCGAGCGTTTTATCCCGCATGTCATTGAGCCGTCCGCCGGCGCCGACCGCGCAACGTTAGCGTTTTTGTGCGAAGCGTATCATGTCGATCAAGTTCCGAACGATAAGGGCGAACCGAACGAACGAGTTTCCTTGAAATTTCATCCACGACTTGCTCCGATTAAAGCGGCGGTTTTTCCGCTTGTGAAAAAAGATGGGATGCCTGAAATTGCTATCGAGATTTACGGTGAATTAAAAAAAGATTTTTCGGTATTCTACGACGACAAAGGCGCAGTCGGACGCCGTTATCGTCGTCAGGACGAAATCGGCACGCCGTACTGCATCACGGTGGACGGACAAACGACACAAGACGGAACGGTAACAATTCGCGACCGCGATTCGCTGGAGCAATGGCGCGTGAAAAAAGAGAAAATAATTGACGAATTGAGAGAAAGGTTGAGATGAGTTTACAAAGGAACGAACTCAAATTTGAAACGGAAAAAATCTTCTGCTTATTTACATTTTGGGGAGGGATTGATTTATACAATACTATCACCACTATCACCTATTTCAGCCCTTATTTATCAAAGGTCTGAAATAGTAAAGCCGTTCTGGTAAATCTACAGCTGACCAGTGTGGATTTATTTGGCTTGGGAAGCTGACGCCATAGTTTTCTATTGGGTTTTCAAATATTGTCCCCCCAAAAATGAAATAATCACTCATGTTACGCACGCTAATTAAAAAAAGCCGCCAAGCATTGTTCATTGATTTTTCGTAACAATTCAGTCGCTCAAACCAAATAAATCCGCACTGGGTATCTGAATGGTTATCCGTCAATTTTACCGGAACATATTATTGCCGCCTTTATTTATCAACTTTTTCCTTTTTTCCCTTAGTAGCCCGAATCGCGCCAACATGCGCCCTTATTCCCTTATTTTCGTTCCATTTGGTTTGATATACCTTACGCAAGCAATATTTTATAGTTTTTGAAGTTTTGAAATTCAAGATTCATGAGTATTGCCTCTTCTTCTTTATATTGTTGATCAATTTGTTCCAGGCAATCGTTGATTCCTCCTTTGAACTGTTCGAAGGTTTCATAATAAACGTTATACAAGCATTTCTTTTTCACGAATTTCCAAAGC
>JAIRYX010000325.1 GCA_031267635.1 Planctomycetaceae bacterium | reverse complement strand
GACGGACGGAATCGCACCATTTGACATGCGTTATCGGCGAGTTGGAATTTTCAACAGCGTTCAAAAGATAATAGGTCAGCACGCTCATATCTTTTTCTTTACGGACATACGAAACTTCCGACGAGGTGCTGGACGCAATCAACGCCGCGTTTTTCTGTCCGACGTCTTTCGCTACGGCAAGTTGCGTGAACGCAAAACGAAGCGGTTTCCAATCGCCGTTTGTATCCAACGCTTTTGATAAATTTTTGGCGCTGTTTGCCTGACCGCCGCTATGACAAGCATCCAGAACAATCAAAACTTTACGTCCGTCAAGGTCTTGAATCCATCTGCCGAATGTTTCATCAAACAACATCGAACCGTTAATATTATTGGTATCCGCATCGTAGGGAACAAGAAATTCATGTTTTTCGTCGTTGGTTCGTCCGCCGTGTCCCGACCAAAAAAGAAACACCGTGTCGCCGGGTTTGGTAATCGACGGCAACGTTTCTTTCATGATTTTGCGGATATTGTCAAGCGTCGCTTTATCGTTCGTTAAAAGAAGCGAGTTATCTTTTGCAACGCCGCAGCGCGACGTGAACAATTCCAACATTTTTTGCGCATCCACATGACAAATACCAAGATTGTTGATATTGCTGTCTTTGAAATCGCTGATTCCGATACTTACGGCAAAGCGTTTTCCGGTTTCCGTGTTATTTCCTGTATTTCCGCCATTATGATTGTTGCCATTATTTTCATTCGAAGAACGTGATTCCGTCGTTTGAATATTGACCTGATGTTCCGCCCAATCCGGCGTTTCTTTTGAAAATGATTTTGAAAATGATTTTGCCGTTTCTTCATTGACCGGTGTTGCGGCGGATTGGGAAAACATCATATTGTCCATGTATGTCAACGGTTTTTGAGAAATCACCGCTTTGAGCATTTCTTCCCCAAACGGCGCATCAATGCGGATTTTGAAATTACTTTCGGTTGCCGGAACGACCGCCGCGTTATTTTTCCGAATGAAATTATCTTTCTGAAATTTATTGGGAAACAAAACGGAAACATTTCCGCTTGCGTCGCGGTACAACAAATAAAGATAACCGTCTTCGCTGGATTCCACCGTTGCTTGAAGTAAATCGTCTTTGGCGTAAATCCGGTCGGCGTGATTGACGTTCACACGCACGGCAAACGAAGAACGTTCATTGGAAATCTCTTCAACAAACGCGCCTCGACTCACCGGTTGACCGGCACAAAACGGCGTAATGAGCGTCGTCATCAACAAGACAAAAAACGTTACTCTCATTAGTTATTCCTTGATTAAAAAAATTGTTTTAGGGTTGAATAAAAAAATTGGTATGCTTTTCAAAAAGGACATTAAAGACAAAAGGGACATTGGGGATATGGTCAACAATGAACATTGTCTAAAATCGAAATTTCAAGTGTGAGGAGTATAATCTCGTGAATGTTTGTAAAAGTTGTGAGTAAGAAAAACCGCTCGGTTTGATTGACAAACCAGAGCGGTCTTTGGGTTTGAAAAACCTCACTTATTCAAAATCACATCGGTATCAATCGTTTGACCGGTTTTTCTGCAAAGCACTTTCATTCGTGCAACTTTGCCGGCTCGGTCAATCGCGTCGGAGTAATTTTTCTCGCCGGTGATTTTT
Organism: Planctomycetaceae bacterium; assembly: GCA_031267635.1. GTDB lineage: Bacteria > Planctomycetota > Planctomycetia > Pirellulales > Thermoguttaceae > WRMR01. Next base: position 2,314 of record JAIRYX010000325.1, on the reverse strand, counting down.
TCGCCGTTGATTTCGAGAATCACGTCATTGACTTCAAAACCGCTTTTTGCTCCCGGCAGATTGGGAAGGACTTCGGTTACTTTCACACCGTTATTATCCGTATTATCCGCCGCTTTTACGCCGAATACCGGCTCGGACGTTCCTTTGGAGTACAGTTGATACATATCGTAATTACCGGATTTGACTTCCGCTTTTGTCAAGAGCGTTCCCGCTTCGACTTCCTGTTGACCGTTAAAATCTTTGATCGTCGATTCGTTAGCATTTTTCAGGAGATTTCCCGCAAATTTCACGGCGTTACCTTTCTGTACTGTAAGTTTTGAGTTCGCTGTAACTTGATTCAAGTCGGCAAGACTCGTAACCGGTTTGCCGTCAATCGCTGTGATAACGTCCCCTTTTCGCAATCCATGAGCGGCAAACGGCGAGCCGGAATCAGGGTCTGCATCCAAAATTGCGGCGTTTCCGTTTTCAGTTCCTTTGCTCAAACCTTTGTAAACAACGTAGGTTGACCATCGGAAATAGGTTCTGTAAGTGTAGTACCGATAATAATAGTACGCGGGACGGTAATACACAGGTCTCCAGTAATAGAGACGGTATGTTGGACGGTAATACCAAAACCAGCATTTTACGGTACCGTCCGCGTCGTCGGAAGAAAACGCTTTTGCGTTGTAATCTTTCTCCGAATCGACATTGTAAAACACGTCGCTTTCCGAAAACGACTGAGTCAATTGTTTGACCTGATCGGCGGAGGTTTGCGGTTGAGCCGATGCGTATGAGGCGGTCAAACCAGCCAGCACGGCAAACGTCAGTGTGAGAATTGTCTTTTTCATTGTTTCTCTTTCTCTCTTTGATTGAGGTAAATTTGTCCACGTTGGACAAAACAGCGTAAGTTTTTAAGTTTCAAGATGTTCCTGATGACTGAAACATGAAGAAGTTTACAACATCTTCTCCATTATTATACTAAAAATACAGATGAGACGACATAAAATTTGAATTTTGGGAAAAAACGAAAGATTTTGTAACTAGTAACTATTCAGTCGGTTTTAAGCATTTTTACTACGAAACGATAAGCTGTTTGTGTTGCAAACCTCATTTTCACCTAATTTTCTTAACAAAACAACCTCAGTAGCAAAAAGGTTTCCCAAAAATCAACCTCATTATTTCTTTTTGGATGAGGTAATGAGGTTATCGTTGTAGAGGATTCATTGGCTACTGAGGTTGTTTTGTTTGGAAAATTAGGTAGAGATGAGGTTTGTAACGCATTGCCTGTTTCGTATTAAAAAAGTTGTAACTATTCAGTCGCTCAAATCAAATAAATCCGCACGGCAACGATAAAGCCGTTCGGGTAACTCTACAGTTGCACAAGGCGGATTGATTTGGCTTGGGCAACTGAATAGTTACGGGAATTGTATAAATAAGGGCGGCAGTAATAATATTTTCCGGTGAAACTGTTACGTTTAACTTTGACTGTCAACGTTGCCAACGCGACGTTTCGGCGAAACGCCGCCCGCCTTCGGTTACTTGCTTTCGCCAACGAATTAAAATACGCACGCTCAAGCCAAAGCCCCGAAACTCCAGCGTATTTCAGTATTTCATGTGGTTATCTTTCTTATATCACCAAATTTGACTGAAATGTTACGAATAATAGTGCAATTATCTTGACGTCAAAATACTATAAGCTATATTATTGCAATTGTGAATTGTGTGTATTTTTTTGTGTTATATTCATTCGGGTTATATTATGACAGAAACTTCGGAAAATTGGCTTTCTGCATTACATCGGGGAGAGAATGATGCAGTAGAAGTCCTTTGGCAAGAATACTTTACAAAAATTGTCCGTTTAGCGAAACGCCGTATGGAAGGGCTTCGTCTTTGTGCCGCCGATGAAGAAGATATAGCAGTCAGCGCGATGAATAGTTTTTGTCGAATGGCAAAAAATCGTGAAAAACCGATTAGCGATTTTACGGAATTATGGAAATTATTAGCAACAATTGTCCGCCGTAAAGTCGGCAAAGAGCGTCAGCGTCAATATGCCGGAAAACGTCAGGAATATGCACTTGCAGGAGAATCGGTGTTGGGCGGCACGGAATCGTCGTCGGACGGTAATCTTTCTCCCGGTATTCAACAAGTTGCCGGCACGGAACCGTCGCCGCATCTGGCGGTAGAACTCGCTGAAATGTTGGAAAAAATCATGTCGTTTCCACATGCCGACCCGATTGCTCAATACCGTTTGGACGGTATGTCGAATACAGAAATTGCGGAACAACTCGGCTGCTCCACACGAACCGTCCAGCGTTCCATCGAAAAAATCGAAAAC
>JAIRYX010000275.1 GCA_031267635.1 Planctomycetaceae bacterium | reverse complement strand
GCAGCGGTCAAACGATTCTTGATACGGCATTATCGTTAGGTTTTTCGTCTTCGCAATATTTTGCAACAGTTTTTCGGCGGTACATGGGAATGTCTCCGGCAGAGTACGGTAAAACAACGGATTTTTCCATGAACAATACCGCCGCACACCCTATGACCGACCAGCAGCACGTTGCGCAATGAAGACGTCGCTCAACTTATCAAAGACGAAGGTTCGGAATTGCAGTACGAAACTCTTCTCGACGTTCTCAACCACAGCGACCGCCTGCGCCGCAAGCGTATCCAGCAGGGCTACAGCGTACAAACGGGCGTGTGCCATATCAGCCCGCGAGTTACCGGCAACTGGATTGGTTCCACAGAGCCGTTCGACCCCAAGAAGCACAAAATCACCTGCGACCTTATCCCGTCGGCGGCGACATTATTATTGTCGGCGAGAAAATCAAGGTTGACCCGATCAGCGAGGAAGAGCCGGAAATCGGCGTGTTCTTTGTGGATGTTTACGGTACGGAAGTCCCTCTCGACCCCGCGGCGGAGAACAACCCCCAAAAAATCATCTGCCGTTTGCCCGTCGTAGTCACCGACGGCGTTTATACGCTGAAGATTGTAACGCTGTTCACCGGCGGAACCACACTACTCAAAACTCTCCGAACACTCCAGTACGAATTGCCCTTAACGGCAATTACACGCTAATCCTAATGTGATGAGAACGGATAAGCCGTGTGGTCGCACACGTGGGTTAGTGTGAGGCACACACGAGAATTGATGGTAATCTGACACACGCTGGTGGTTTTAGGTATAATAGGTAATCTAAAGTCTCCCTTTTTGACCAATGCTGATTGCCTTTGTGATAATTCCGCTTGCCCTTTAAAATCAAAGGGACATGAGGGACTTTAGGGACAAAAGGGAATTCCTGTTTGGCGAATGCCGGTTGTCCCTTGCCAATACGACTTGACTTTGTGATAATGTTGCCTATCCCTTGTGTCCCAAAAGTCATACGATTCAGGCAATGTTGCTTGTGTCCCAAACCTCATTTCCACCTAATTTTCTTAACAAAACAACCTCAGTAGCCCCCATGAATCCTCCACAACGATAACCTCATTACCTCATCAAAAAAGAAATCATAAATGAGGTAATGAGGTTGGTTTTGGGGAAACCTTTATGCTACTGAGGTTGTTTTGTTAAGAAAATTAGGTGGAAATGAGGTTAAAAAATACGAAATGCTCACATCGAAATGCTCCAACTTACATTCCACTGAATAGTGACTTTTGATAAAAGCCGAAAATTTCAAGCGTGAAGAATTTACCGGCAATAGTAAAACCTTTCTGTTGATTTCACATTTGGGGGATTGATTGATACAATACTGTAACGATTCCGTTACTCAACCCAAATAAATCCGCACGGCAACTGGGTAACGACCGTCAGTTTTACCGGAATACATTATTATTGCCGCCCTTATTTATCAACTTTGCTATTAGTAGCCCAAATTGCGCCAAGCATGCGCCCTTATTCCCTTATGTTTCGTTCCGTTTGGTTTGATAACGATCCATGGTCTAAAACATAAGGACATAAGGGCGCGTTTGGGAGGACTATGTCGGCTACTAAGGGAAACTTGATAAATAAGGGCGGCGGTAGTAAAATTGACAGTAACGAGTAAACTATCCCTTGAGTAACATCACCCGAAATCGGAATTGAGCCGTCAAACTTTGATAAAGAATAAAATTCCTTGAAACGTTTCTGGTAATCCAATATGCAGAGAGCGATTTTAACAGTCAATGCGGAAAGACAAAAAACGCGGGAGTATTCCCTTTCTTCCGCCTCGGAAACAACATTGGGGCGTTCCTCCAAATGCACGGTCTTTCTTGAAGATGAGCGTGCAAGCCGAAAACACGCCGCCATTTATTTTCAGCAAGGAAAATGGTATGTCCGCGACTTGAAAAGCCGAAACGGAACAATTCACGGCAATCAAATTCTCAAAGACGACGCTCCGCTTGAAGATGGAGATAGGATTTGGATTGGGCATTGTGAAATTCGATTTCAATTGACAGACGCCGTATCGGACAATTCCCAAACGGACGCGAACGATACGGAAAGCGACTCGCCGCGCGATCAGGTTTTAGGTGGTACGGGGATGTTTGGAATTTCTGAAGCGGACGGCGTTGTACCGAGCCGTTCTCCGTTTGATCCGCAAGCCGTTACAGAGTGGCGGACGCAAACTTCCTTTTTGAATGTCGGTAAAGGAACAACGGCTCTTCGCATGACTCAAGCGGGATATGATTCGTCTCACTTGTGTCAGCTTGCGTTTCGGTTGGGAAAATCCGCCTCTCTTAACGATACGGCACAAACGGTCTTGGAAGGGCTTTTGCAAGCAACCGGTGCGGACGTTGCGGCGCTTTGGCTACTGCCTCAAGAAGTCAAATCGGCGTTTCGCGTTTCTCAACTTCGATTGATTGCGAGCGTGAAACCGGAAAGTCAAAAATATTTACATATTTCAGAAGCTTTGGCAAAAACAGTAATCGAGAATCGTGAAGCCATTCTTATGAATAACGGCAAAGATTCTTCCGCAAAACTAACGTCCGATATAAACGAAGTGTCCGCATCGGCGCCGAATGCAGTTCCGGTATTTAATACATTAGCGGCTCCGATTCGCTTTCAGGATCGCGTGTTGGGATTGATTCATTTATATAATCAACTTGCGGGACGGATTTTTACGTCGGAAGACCTCGAATACACGTTGGCGGTTGCCGACACGCTTGGCGCGGTTCTTACTCATTTAACGCGAGAAAAAGAATTGAGCGCACATCTCAATGAAACGAAACAAGAAAATACTATTTTGCGGGAGTTGCTCAGTAAAGATACCGAAATCATCGGCGTCAGTCCGGCGATGCGGCATGTTGGTCATTTGATTGAACGTGTCAGCGAAGGAAAAGCCACGCTTCTTGTTCGCGGCGAAAGCGGAACCGGCAAAGAATTGATCGCGCGGGCTGTGCATTTTGCCGGTTCGAGAAAAGCAAAACCCTTTGTCTGCCTGAACTGCGCGGCGGTTTCCGAAAGTCTTCTTGCAAGCGAATTGTTCGGACATGAAAAAGGAGCGTTCACCGGCGCGACGGAACGCAAAATCGGAAAGTTTGAAGCGGCACATCACGGAACACTATTTCTTGATGAAATCGGAGAAATGAGTCCTGCGTTGCAAGCGAAATTTTTGCGGGTTTTAGAAGGACATCCGTTTGAGCGAGTCGGCGGCAATACGCCGGTTACTGTCGATGTGCGCGTTGTTGCGGCAACGAACCGCGATCTCGAAAAAGAAGTGACCGAAGGACGTTTTCGGCATGATCTTTTTTTCCGCCTGCGCGTATTGGAAATTGTCGTGTCGCCGCTCCGAAAACGCAAAGAAGACATTATGGTACTTGCTTATCATTTCTTAGAACGTTTTCGTAATGAGACAGGCAGAAAAGTCGATGGATTTTCTGAATCGGCGAAACAGCTTTTGCGGGAATACCGATGGCCCGGAAACGTCCGCGAATTAAAAAATGTGATTGAACGCGCGATGTTATTGGGAACCGAATCTTTGATTCAAGAATCCGACGTCGTGCTTTCTTCGTTACGAACCACTGGTGATACCAATATTTCCAGTCTTTCTTCGCTACCGCCGCGAAACGATTGGAACGTCTTAATCTCCGATCCGTTACAAGGAGCGGAGGAAACGCCGGAATATCATGACGATACGAAAAAATATACACCGATGACATTAGAGCAATGGGAAAAACAACACATTGAAGCGACGCTGCAATTCTGCGAATGGAACAAAAGCAGCGCCGCTCGTATTCTCGGTATCGAACGAACAACTCTCGACCGGAAAATTAAACGGTATGAATTGGAAAAAGAATAAAAAGTTTTCGTCCGTTACTATTATTTACGGACGTTTTCAGGCGGTTCAATACCGAAATCTTTGATGGTAAAAAGCGAACGGAATTGATAGCCGCGACCGGTAAACGCATCGCGTCCGCCTTCCATTCTGTCGATAATCGCAATGATTTCATTCACAATCAAGCCCGCCGCTTCGAGACGCTCTATCGCTAAAAGCGACGAGCCGCCGGTTGTTACGACGTCTTCAACGACAACAATATGATCGCCCGATTGCACCGGACCTTCCACAAATTTTTGCGTTCCGTGATCTTTCGCTTCTTTACGAACCATACATCCTTTCAATGGGATTCCTCGTGTTCCGGCAATCGTGATGACGGACGCCGTGATGGGATCGGCTCCAATTGCCATACCTCCCACCGCTTCGGGAATACCACCGCCTTCCAAAATAAGTTCCAAAATTCCCTCGCCAATTAACATCGCGCCTTCCGCGTCCAACACGACTTGTTTACCGTCAAGATAATATTTCGCCTTTTTCCCCGATGCGAGAGTAAAGTCTCCGAATTTTAACGATTTCTCTTTGATTAACTCTTTCAACCGTTCACGATGATACGCCATAATGAATCCTTCCTATTTTTAACTTTTATTGATTACGTCAGCGTTCATTGTCCCCAACGCTTTGTTCCTCTCGTACCGCTGATTGCTTTTTTCGTCAATGCAGACGCTTTCCATTCTTCTCTTCTTTATGCTTTTCTTCATTTACTTCAACCCGTTCGGCATAAACGGCAACGACGATGAATTGAGCAGATAATTGTCCACATGAAACGCCATGCGGCGTCCGCTGTCAATAGCGCGCACGACAAGACTCGCGCCGGTTTGCATGTCGCCTGCGGAAAATACGCCGGTTGTATTGGTCATTGAGGTCAACGGATCAACTTGTACGTTACCGCGTTGGTCGAGAGCGATGTCGAACTGTTCTAATAATGCGTCATGTTTCGGGTGTACAAAACCAAGCGCAAGTAATACGAGGTCGGCGTTCAGCGAAAAACCACTGCCGGAGATTTCTTCCGGTTTGCCGTTTTTCCAATGGACGGAAACACAATCCAAACCGGTTACATGGTTGTTCTCGACACGGAAATTTTTCGTATTAACCGCCCATCGTCGATTGCCGCCCTCCACATGCGACGTTCCTACTCGCAAAATATTGGGCCATTGAGGCCAAGGTGTAAGCGGATTTTCGTGTTCCGGAGGTTTCGGCATAATTTCAATCTGTTCGACATGCGACGCTCCTTGACGTAACGCCGTACCGAGACAGTCCGCGCCGGTATCGCCACCGCCGATAACCACGACGTTCTTTCCTTTCGCGTCAATCGTACTTCGCCGCCCTTCATGCACCGCGTGATTGCCGGCAATCAGATATTCCATCGCAAAATAAATGCCGTCCGCACTTCGTCCCGACACAAGACAGTCGCGCGGTTCCATCGCACCACCGGTAAGACAAACCGCGTCGAAGTGACGCTGCAAGTATTTCGGTGAAATGTCCGTCCCGATTTCGACGTTCACTTCAAACCGAACTCCTTCCGCTTTCATTTGATTCAGCCGCCGGTCAATAATATATTTTTCGAGTTTGAAATCGGGAATCCCGAACCGCAAAATTCCGCCCGGTGCGGAATCCCGTTCATAAACGACAACTTCGTGTCCGGCACGGGCAAGCTGTTGTGCCGCCGCCAATCCCGCCGGACCGCTTCCGATGACCGCAACACGTTTCCCTGTAGACGTCAACGACAGAACCGGTTGAATCCAATCTTGTTGCCAAGCGTATTCGATAATAGCGAGTTCCAATTGTTTGATTGTTACCGCCGGTCCGTTGATTCGATGCACGCACGATGCTTCGCAAAGCGCGGGACAAAGCCGCCCCGTCCATTCAGGAAAATTGTTCGTCGAATGAAGTAAATCGCTTGCCGGTTTCCAGTTTTCGGTCGCGACCAACTCGTTAAATTCGGGAATCGGATTGCCAAGCGGACAGCCGACATTATGACAAAACGGCACGCCGCATTCCATACATCGCGACGCCTGTTCATACAGTTCGTCCTGCGTGAGCCGCAACGCAAATTCATTAAAATTCGTCAACCGTTCCTGCGGCGGAAGATATCCTGCGTCCTGACGCACAATGTCAAGGTAATGTTGTTTCGATTTCATGATTGTTAGTTAAAAAAGTTTTTCGAGGCAGGTTTGTGTGCAAAAATGGCAATCTATTGAATAAATTAACATGACGCAATCTATTATTGTACTTGATTTAAAAGAATTTAACAAGGTTTTTGTAAATTTATCGTAACTATTCTCGCGGTTTTAAATAAAATCTGGCAAAATTTTACTCATTAAAATTTTTGGCGATTTGAAAGAGAGACGCCAAATAGACAAGAATTTTTTCAATGAAAATCCCATCATTTATGACTCAAAACCGAAAAAATCGGAGGCGACGGAAGAGTTACAAAAGTTTTTAAAACTTCATTTGCGTCAGAGTATTTGACGCAAGAGATTTTTCCCGTTGTTATTTGAGATCATCTGTTTGAGGAACATCATTATTTTGTTTTTCTTCAACACTCACTGGTATTTTAAGCGGATTGGAAATGCGTACCGTTACTTGAACCGGGTGCATTGCCAAACGCCCCGACTCCGCAACCATCAATGAAATGATTTGATCGTAACCGCTTTCATATTTTGGAAGCTGCGTTTTAATTCGCAACTCGACTGTTTTTCCCGCTTGTGCGGTAATTGGTATCTTCTCTGAAAACGCGCAAGTACAACTTGATTTTTCGCCGA
>JAIRYX010000273.1 GCA_031267635.1 Planctomycetaceae bacterium | reverse complement strand
TGCGGATTGTGCGATTGTTGATCTTCTGTTTCCAAAATTTGGTTGTCCATAATCATTGTAGTTTACCTTGCGCGGCAAAAAAATCAAGAGGATTTTTTGAGGGAAAGGGCATAAGGGCGCTTTCAATTGGTGTTTTCTCACAAAGGCACGGAGGCACAAAGAATTTGTTTTTTAGAATCCCTTGGTGTTCTTTGCGCCTTTGTGAGAGACACATTTTAAAATGTCATGATCTAAACATAAGGGCGCGTTTGGGGGATTGGTTGGCTACTAAGGGGGATTTTAGAAATAAGGGCGGCAATAGTAATATTTTCCAATAAAAATGACGGCAACTGAATAATTACAAAAAATCAACGAACAGTGACTTAATTTAACAAACTTATGGGAACTTCTAAAAACTTCATTTTCAACAAATGTGACCGTTGAAAAATAAGGGCTTACGAATATTTAGGGAAGGTTTTGGGAATTTCCCTTATTTGCGTAACATGAGTTACTAAACCAAGAAAATAAAGCAATTAGACTTCACTTGAAACTGCTGCGTTTTAGGGAAATTTGGCAAATATTAAATCGTGTTTGCGTCCAAAGGTTTTCATAATTTTTCCCTATGATATAATAACCAATTGCATGATCAAATCATGCAATGAAGAGGTTTGGGCTATCTCTGGTTTTGTGGTTATATTATATGAATACTGAATTAAAATCTGGAATAAATTGGGTCGGTTATGTGGATTGGAATGTGCGGGATTTTCATAGTTTCAATACCGCGCACGGCGCGACCTATAATAGTTATCTTGTTCAAGATGAAAAGGTTGCGTTGATTGACACGGTCAAAGAACCTTACGCTTCCCAGCTATTGTGCAACGTTCAAAAGCTTGTGCCGTTGGAAAAAATTGATTACGTCGTCTGTAACCACGCTGAGCCGGATCACGGCGGTGCGATGGCGGCGGTTTTGAAAAATCTGCCAAACGCAACGCTTTTGTGCGACGCGAAATGCCGCGACATTTTGGCGGGATATTTCGATATTTCCCATTGGAAAATTCAACTGGTCAAAAGCGGCGATCACATTTCGCTCGGCAAACGGACGCTCGCGTTTCTCGAAACGCCGATGGTGCATTGGCCCGATTCGATGTTTACTTACGTTCCCGAAGAAAAATTGCTTTTCTCGATGGACGCATTTGGTCAACATATCGCTACGTCTGTGCGGTTTGACGACGAATGGAACCTGTCGGATATTCTGGTCGAAGCCAAAGCATATTACGCCAATATTGTTGCGCCGTATGGCAAACAGGTTCAGAAAACAATGGAAGCCGGTTCAAAACTCGCAATTGATACCATCGCTCCGAGTCACGGACTGATTTGGCGAAAAAACATTCCGGCCATTTGGAACGCTTACGCGAATTGGGCGGCAAACAAAACCGAATCCAAAATCGTGATCCTTTACGATTCGATGTGGGAAAGCACGACGCGTCTTGCCGACGAAGTGTTAGCGGGAATCAATTCGGTTTCGCAAACGATCAACGTTCAATTATTGCACGCTCGGAGGAACACGTTGACGCGAATTGCAACGGAAATGCTCGATACGGCAGCGGTCGCATTTGGTTCAGCGACGTTAAATTCGCAAATGCTTCCGGCAATGGCAGCGGCGTTGACTTATATTAAAGGATTGAAATTCGCCACAAAACCCGGATTTGCGTTTGGTTCAAGCGGTTGGGGAATCGGCGGTACGGAACAAATTTCCAAATGGTTTGACGAAATCCAATGGGAACAAATCAACAAATTCGTTTCCTGCCGTTGGCGTCCCAACAACGAAAGCAAAGCGGTATGTTTCGAGGCGGGAAAACTCCTTGCGCAACGAGTGTTAAATCGTTGAACAAATGTATCGTACCCGTTCACGACAGTTTTGGCTTAAAAAAAGGAACGCTGCCGCCTGCTCGGGCAGTAGCTCGCGATTTTTCCGACTTCAATATTTGCGTTGTTGACGTCACAAAATTCATTATTGACGTTAGGATTTGCGTTATTCAAACCGTAAACAACTTTTATTCTGTTGACTATTTAAGAAATTAAAAAGTTAAAAACTAAAAGTTTCGAAAGAGGTTATTCCAATCGGCAAGGTAAGTATCGGAAAACTTTTCACTTTTAGTTTTTAACTTTTTTGTAGAAAAATTATTGAGTTAGGACAAGCTCTGGGGCTGTGGTTTAGTGGTTTAAAAAACGCCTTTGAGTTTGTACTGCTTGGACTTGTTGTAAATCGTTTTTTCGCTGATGCCGAGTTGTCGGGCGGAGACTGTCCGGTTTCCGCCATTTGCCGCAAGAGTTTCGATGATCAGGCGGCGTTCGACTTCAGCAACAGACATTCCGGCGAGTCCGAGATATTCCGACCCCCGTTCGCGTGAGCCGACGGGGTCTTCAAAAATAATATCTTTTTCCACAATCACGCCGTTCTTCGCGTGAATACAGGCACGGTAGAACACTTTGTAAAACTCATTCATATTGCCGGACCACAAATGACGCTGCAATTTTTGAAGCGCGTCGTTGGAAATCGTGAGTAATTGACTGTGTGTGAAACGGGCATACAACGTCAACAATGTTCGGCAAAAGATCGGAATATCTTCCGTCAATTCTTTGATACTCGGCAGTGGAATCATCTGCGTGTTTAACTGATAATACAGTTCTTCGTAGAACAAATTCATTAAACAAGCCACTGACAAATTTTTAGACGACCCGGCAATCACCTGTACGTCAACATGAGTCGGGCGATCCGCGCCAACTTTCGTATAACATCCGTTTTTGATGTATTTGGATAATTTTTCCTGAATCGGATACGGCATTTGGGAAATATGACTGAAATAAATCGTACCACCGTTGGCAAGTTCAAACAGTCCCAAACGCTCATCGTTGTAAAAGAAAGACATTGATCCTTTAGAATAACCGAACAACATCATATCCAACGTAAACGGCGAATAAACGTTGCACGGAACAACAAAAAACGGTTTTCCCGCACGCGGTCCCGAAAGATGAATTTGTTGCGCCGTCATCAATTTTCCCGATCCGTTTTCGCCGGTAAGAAGAATACTTCCGCCCAATTTGGCGAACGCCGCGATTTGTCGCCGTCGCGTTTCGCATTGCGGCGACGTGCCGTACAGTTCTGGGTAATAGGTCGGCATTCCGAGCGATTGGCGCAAAAGCCGGTTTTGGTGAATCACCGACGCATAACGAAACGCAAAATTGATCTGTTGCAGTAAATCTTTTCGGTTGCACGGAATCGTCACGTAAGAAAAAGCAAATTCTTTCATAATATTGACTTCTTCTTCGGTGTGACGTTGCGGTTCGTCAATGACAATCAACGGCACATCAGGAAAATATTCCTGAAGATAATCCTGCAAAACGGGAATTGTCAACTGACATGTCATCATATCAACGATGACCAATGAAAAGTTGTTGGAATTATTGCCCGAAAAACATTCTGCAAACATGCTTTCCGAAACAACATATCCTTCTTTTTCCAGAAAGTCGCGGAATCCCAAACGTCCGACAAGGTTGCCGCATAAGATATGTATCTTTTTTGGCGACGGTTCCGTAGGAACGAGCGGCGCCATTTTGATAGGATTCTTCAATTCCGGCACATGCGGAATCGCCATCGGGCGTCCCGATTGTTCATCCACGGAGAAACTCGATTTTGTCGTCTCTTCGTTGGTGCGTCCCGACAGAGCAAACAACTCGCGGTCGGTGCTTTCTGAATACCGCGTTCCCGTAAAAGGTACTTGACTGGTAACGGTTTCATTTTCTTTTTGTAATACAACACTGTTGTGTGTTTCTTGCATCCCTTCATCCTTCTTCTAAATAAGTAAATAAACAAGTTGATTTGGAAAAGCTTTGTTGAAACTCGTTTTTACAGGGTAACGCTGTAAAAAATTTGTTACAATGAATGCGGCAAACTTTAGGTTTTTGTTACTTTTGCCGACATTCTGATCGCTCTCTTGGATTATTTTGACGATGATTATCGTGGTATGTTTTGCAATGAATCGGTCAAAAATATCCTCCGTGAAAAATCGTATCGTTGCATAGATGATTTTTACAGGTAAAATACCTCCTTTCAATTTTCATGTGGAAAAATTTTTCATATCGTTACCGTTTCTTTACAGACAACACGTGTATTTTATACAGACAGAGAATGTAAATTCAATAAAGGAAATTCCCTCTACCTTAAAAGAAATATTTGCTCAAATTGTAGAGAGTAAGAAAAAAAATATTGTTATTGATTGATAAACCCAAGATATATTAAGCGTTGAAAAACAAGGATTTATAAAGAACAAGCGAAAGAAAAATACTTCTCTCTTTTGTTATTTTTGTTAATAAAACGAATATTCGGAGGAGTTAAAATTTTTATAATAAAGTGTATATTTACAATAATAAAAAAAGAAAAAGAGGAAGAAAAAGTTTTTTCTTCCCGCAAAAAATGTAATGATACGCGACTCAAAAATATTTGCGTGCAAAACTTACCAACGACTAGGACAATACTACACGCTATATAAAGAACTCCGGTTGTTTTTGCATTTTATACAAGGACTGCTACGATATATAACAGTTTTTGGTAAAATGTTTTTAACAAAACAACTCTATTTTAGGTAGGTTATATATCTTTAATAATCGATAAAGACAAGATATTAAGAAGACTTTCTCATTCAACCACTGACAAAATGCCATCACCGCAAACATTACTCCAAAACAAGAAAACCCAACGCATCATCGAACTCTTGGAAGAAGGCGGTGCGGCAGATGTTTATTTTGTCGGCGGCGCGGTGCGGGATTACCTTCTTGGCGAACAGCGCTTTAAAGATGTTGATATTGAAGTCTTCGGATTGAACTACGAAGAGATTGTCCACATCCTTTCGCCATACTTCCATGTTAATCTTGTCGGAAAAAGTTTCGGAACCGTTAAGGTGAATCAGCAAATTGATGTGAGCGTTCCGCGTCGGGAATCGAAACTTGGAATCGGTCACAAAGGTTTTCAGATTATGTCCGATCCGTCGATGACGTTTGCGGACGCGGCACGTCGGCGAGACTTCACGGTCAACGCGATTGGAATGCGGCGCGACGGCACAATTGCCGATCCGTATCACGGCGTTGACGATCTGCGACAAAACATCCTCCGCGCGACCAGCGATGCGTTTGGCGAAGACCCGTTGCGAGTGTTACGGGCGATGCAATTTGTATCACGTTTCGGCTTTCGCGCGGATGAAAAAACGATTGCGATGTGTCGGGCGTTGAAAAGTGAATTTTCAACGTTGTCGGCGGAACGAATTTTTGGCGAATGGAACAAATGGGCGGCGAAGTCGCGATTTCCATCGCTGGGATTGCGTTTGTTGGAATCGACGGGCTGGCTCGAATGTTTCCCCGAAATTGCTGCGTTGCGAGGCACGAAACAACATCCGCTTTGGCATCGCGAAGGCGACGCGTGGGAACATACCGCCGCTGTGGTCGATGCGATGGCACGCATTGTTCTCGAAAAGAAATATGACGATTCGCTACGTTTAACGCTGATGTTTGCCGGGCTGTTGCACGACGTCGGCAAGCCGCTCACGTTGACGGAAAAAGAGCCGGGCGTTTGGCATTCGCCAAAACACGCGGAGGCGGGCGTTCCGTTGGCAAAAACGTTCCTTGAAAAAATGCGAGCGTCGGAACGTTTGATTGCCTCTGTGTTACCGCTTGTTCGCGAACATCAAACGCACATCTCTCTTCCGCTTTACGAACAACCGACCGATGCGATGGTACGGCGTTTAGCGTATCGGCTTGCTCCGGCGAACGTCAAGCTTTGGTCGGAACTTTGCGCAGCGGATATGGCAGGATGCGACAACGACAGAAATTTATGCCGCGCTCATTCGACGCGACCATGGTTAGACGCGGCGCATCGGCTCGGCGTTTTCGATGCGCCGCCCCAATCGTTACTCTTCGGACGCGACTTGATTGATCTTGGCGTCAAACCGGGACCCGAAATGGGCGAAATCCTCCGCGAAGCGTTTGAAGCCCAACTCGACGGTCAGTTTCTCAATTACGGCGACGCGATGAATTGGTTGAAAAAGCGTGTGGTGTAACTCATGTTACGCGACGCTAACTAAACAAGCCATCAAAATAATCTCTTTGTCTAATCCAAAGCGTCTGGATTATCATTCAAAGCTGTCGGGACGTTTCCCAGAGCCGTCGGGGGGTACCACAGAGCCGCCGTCGCAGGCGACAGAGCCGTCGTCGCTGGCGACAGAGCCGTCGTCGCTGGCGACAGAGCCGTCGTCGCTGGCGACAGAGTCGCCGTCGCTGGCGACAGAGCCGTCGTCGCTGGCGACAGAACCGTCGTCGTTGGCGACAGAACCGCCGTCGCTGGCGACAGAACCGCCGTCGCTGGCGACAGCGGCTCTGGGGGATTCCCGAAAAGCTTTCGTGTAAGGGACAAAAGGGACGCAAGGGACAACAGGGACTTTGAGGCGATATGGAATGTTGAGATTCTGCTGATTTTAATTCA
>JAIRYX010000209.1 GCA_031267635.1 Planctomycetaceae bacterium | reverse complement strand
TATCTCTCAAGAGATAACAAAAAATCTCTCGAGAGATAAAATCTATCTCTCAAGAGATGAAAAAAATTTCTCGAGCGATGAAATCCATCTCTCAAGAGATAAAGCAAAAATCTCTCGAGCGATGAAATCCATTTCTCAAGAGATGAAAAAAATCTCTTGAGAGATAAAAAAAATCTCTCGAGAGGATTTTGCGAAAAAACACGCAAAAAAGTAGTCCCTCTCAATGAGGAATTATTACTAACTCTTTACATAACAAAGACTTATGAGTAATTTACCGGAAATCTTCAAAAATGGGACATGTGGCGAAAAGGACTTTTTTGACCCAAAAGACGAAAGGGACAGAAGAAGTTTCCGTATCCCTAAAGCCCCCTTTTTTTGGCAAACGCCGAATTTTAAAGAGTGATAAGTATATCATTTTTATTATCTTATTGTTACGCATGAGTTATCGTAACTCTTTAGTCGCCCCAGATTATCAAGCCGCTACAACCCAGCAAATCCGCATTGGGTGGCAATAATAATATGTTCCGGCAAATTGACGGTAGTTACTCAGTTACCGTGCGGATTTCTACTTATCGCATTTCAAAATTTGTTTCTCACAAAGTAACCAAGAACACCGAGTGATGCTAAAAAATAAATTCTTTGTGCCTCCGTGCCTTTGTGAGACGACATAAATTTCAAGTCGTTTTAGTAGATTTGGCTGGGCGACTGAATAGTTACCGAATTTGTATTCGAAGCTCGTCGGAACAACAACGTTGGAATGTGTTGGGAGCTTACAATGAAGGACTAGCGATTGATCAACAATACAAGATAAAGAAGTGGCAACACTCATGGATCCGAAATTCCAAAACTTCAACAACTATAACGCTATACTTGCGCAAGGGATAATATGCAAATGCTCTTTAATCCTATCATTTATCAGAAAATTCGCGTTCTTCCGTACTTTCATCGAGCAGAAGACGCACGTTTGCCGCGTCGAATAGTTTTCGTTGATCGCGCAATTCAACCCAAACTTTTTGCTGCAGGGGTTCATGACCGAAAACTCGTCCGACTCCGTCCGGCGTTATGACCCGCTTTCCGAATTCGGGTAACTGATTTTGCAATTCCTGATAAGCGTCAAACTCGTAACGCAAACAGCATTTCAACCGCCCACAGCGTCCTGAAATTTTGTTCGGATCAAGCGTCGCTTTTTGCATCTTTGCCATTTTCATCGACACCGGCGGCATCGCCGCCAAGTAGGAATTGCAACAACATTCTACACCGCAATCGCCGAAATCGGATAACAATTTCATTTCGTCGCGCACGCCGATTTGACGCATTTCGACCCGCGTTTGAAACTCCGACGCTAACGCTTTTACCAATTCACGAAAATCGACCCGTCCGTCCGCGACATAATACACGATAATTCGTTCCCCGCCGAAAATATGTTCCAGCCGCACAAGATTCATCGCGTCGGCAAGAGCGACTCGCTCAATGATTGATTGACACCGTTGAAGCTCGTCCGATTCATTTTGCCGAAGGCGTTTGTCTTCCAATTCGTCATCGGCGGTCATCACACGAATCACGCGGTCTTCCTCAAGATTCGACGGAAGCATCGGCTTATTTCGCTCCGTCTCCTCCGCCAGTACAACGCCGATTTCTTGTCCGCGGCTGGTGTGGATAATCAGTTTCGTTCCTCGCAGATAACGTGTTTCGTCCGGCGAAGAAAATATCCCCAACAGCCGCATCGTTCCGTAACGTACAATGTATCTCATAAGTGCAAAACGCAAAACGCAGTGTGATTTTAATTGGGGACACGGGGACAGTTGAAGATTAAATAAAATATTTTGTGCACCCGTAATTTGCAGTAGCAGACGGCGTACATGATACTAACTCCCAACCTTTTCTGCCCTAATTGATTGCAGTGAAATTCCAATTGATCCCTATTCAATACGTCCGCTCCCCAAATTTATATCTGTAAAAATTGTTTTATATTCTCATTTTATGCTTGTTTTTCCTCGTAAACCATGATCGCCGCAATTGCTCGACATAATGTTTTATGTTGTTTCAAATGATTATGTGCAACATTATCTAAAAAATTTTTATATTCGTTCAATAGACAAATTTTTTCTTTTAACTCTGCGGTAATATCTGAATTTAATTCATCGCATCGTTTTGCCCAAACAAGATAACGCTTGAATATTTCCTGTAAATAAGCTTTATCTTTTTTTTGTGAAATTTGATTTTTGAGTAATGTTCCGTGAGGAATATAATTTTTTCGTATCCCAGCCGCTTGGTTTTATTTTCTTTTTTACCGACAACTTTTTTATCTTTGTTGAAACTTTTGAAAACAATTTTACCGTTTGATGTGGAAAACGAACGGATTTTGAATAGTTCGTCAAGAACGTTGCCGAGCAATTCATCTGTTTTGAAACGTTGCTTTTCAATATACTTCACGTCAACCACATCAAAATCAAGAACAAGATGCTCACCGTTCAGTTCCGTTTGGATACCGGCGGCATTCAAAATATGCAATCCGACAGCAATGTCGTTGTCCGAATATTTATTCAATAACTTGAGCGTTCGATATGTTTCTATCACATTTTTTGCCATTGTTCATGTTCCTTTTTTCTGTTTCAAAAACAACTTATTCGTCTTCCGTTCTTCATGAAGTACGGCGGCGATTTGCGCGGCGGCGTTGGAAAGGGGAATCATGATTGGGTCTTTGTCCCATCGCCATTTGATTTCCGCCTCGTTTTGGGCGAGTCCTTTCGGACCAAGAACAATCCGCATTGGAAAACCAATCAAGTCGGCGTCTTTGAATTTTACGCCCGGACGTTGATCGCGGTCGTCGAGCAAACAATCAATTCCCGCGTTGTTCAATTGACGATATAATTCTTTCGCGGCATTCATAGTCGGTTCGTCGTCGATTTTGAGCGGCGTGATGACTGCTTCATACGGCGCAAGCGGCACGGGCCAAATGATTCCTGACTCGTCGTAACTCGTTTCACAAATTCCGACAAGAATCCGATTGATTCCGATACCGTAACACCCCATAATCATCGTCTTTTGCGTTTCGTCCGTGTCAAGGAATTTCGCGTTGAGCGCTTGCGAATATTTCGTGCCGAGTTTGAAAACGTGTCCGCCTTCAATCGCGTTGCTGATTTGAAGCGTTCCGCCACTGCATCGCGGACAAGGATCGTTCGCCTGAGCGTTGCGGAGATCGGCAAAAAGATCGGCGGTGAAATCGCGTCCTGGATTGACATTCAACAAATGCGTCTCGTCTTTGTTCGCGCCGGTAACAACATTGACGAGCGGCTGTACCGCGAAATCGGCGAGGATTGTCAATTTTTCTTTCAGTCCGACCGGTCCGGCAAATCCAACCGGCGCGCCGGTTACTCGCTCAATCGTTACTGGATCGGCAAGTTCTACTTTGTTGACTTGTAGCGTTTTGCGAATTTTGTTTTCGTTTGCGTCATGGTCGCCGCGCACCAACACTGCAACCGGTTTGCTGTCCGCAAGATAAATCAGCGTTTTAATCAACCGCTGCGGTTCACATTTCAAAAACTCGCACACTTGTTCAATTGTATGCGCTCCCGGCGTTGCTGTTTCTTGGATAGGAAGCGGTTCGATTTTTGGTTGTCGTATATTGTCCATGCCGATTCCCGCTTTTTCGGTATTTGCCGCGTAACCGCAGGAACAATGCACAACTTTGTCTTCGCCGTTTGCCGACGGAAACATAAATTCATGGCTTGCGTCGCCGCCGATTGGTCCCGATTCCGCCTCGACCGGCAAAAACGGCACTCCACATCGCGTAAAGATTTTGCAATACGCTTGATACATCGCGCTATAACTTTCGTTGAGCGATTCGAGCGTCGGATTGAAACTGTAAGCGTCTTTCATCAGAAATTCGCTTGTCCGCAATACGCCGAAACGCGGACGCTCTTCATTACGGAACTTCGTTTGAATCTGATAAAACGTCATCGGCAACTGACGGTAACTCGACACATATCGCGAAACAATGTCGGTGATCGTTTCTTCATGCGTCGGACAGAAGACAACCGGTACTTTTTTTCCGCCGCGTGCCAAATCGGTTTTAATCAACACGTTTCCGAACGCCTCGACGCGGTTGGTTTGTTCGTAAAGCGAAAGGGGAGCCATCGCGGACATGTGCAGTTCGACCGCTCCGGCGCAATCCATTTCTTCTCGCACAATATTTTCCGCCTTCCGCAACGACCGATAACCGAGCGGCAAATAAGTATAAGCTCCCGCCATCACCTGTGAAATCAATCCGGCACGAAGCATCAGAATATGACTCGGAATTTCCGCCCCTTCCGGCGTTTCTTTCATGGTAGGAATCAGCGTTTTCGTCCAAAACATTTGTAATGTCCCCAGCGAGAAAAAGGAGTTGTTATGGTTTGTCAATCAGATAAATTTTAAAAATTTCTCCGACGACCAAATATATCAGATTTCGCCTCAAACACAAGCGATGAAACGAAAGGGACAATCGGGACTTGGAGAACCTTACACAGGTGACGCTTTCGGGGTATTTCGCTTTTTGGGGGCGTGATTGGCGACTAAGGGAACCGTGATCAATAAGGGCGGCAAGAGTAAAATTTTTCGGATAACCAGCCAATGGAAACGTCATCGTTATTAACTCATTTACCAACTCATATTACGCAGAATCTCAATTCCACCTAATATTTCAAAAGGACAAACGGAAGAGTCGGAACTTTTGGGGGAGATGAAATCATTAGCAACGAAGTGTCGAGTCTCAAGAATTTTCATTCATCCCGCAAGCCCTTTGTTTCCAATGAGGTAGAGCAATGTCCGGGAGAATCCGCCGTCTCTATAATCTCTAACACCCGAAAAATCCCGTGTACCAACGGAAGTTCCGTTGAACTCTACGGAAGTCGCGTTGTTAATAACAGAATTTTTATAACTAATAAAAGAAGCTCCGTAGGATTCTTTTATGCCGCGAGCGTTCTCTTCGGATAACTTGCGGTTTTCATCGGAGATAGAAACGCCGTCAACCGACTCAACTTTGTAAACATTCTCTCTTGCGGTAGGAGTGGAGAATATCTGCGCGGTTGTGATGTTTACGTAGTTTTCCTCGCGGTGAAAATCGGGAGTTATTCGCAAAGAAAACGGCGACGGCGTAATAGAGAATGACTATGACGTAGCGCGGAGTCATGATTGGGATTGGACGCTCCAGCAAGAGTCATGTTTCGGGCGGAGTCAAGATTTTGCGTCACGTGAGAGATTAAAATAAGTGACGAGCGGTGAGGTTCAAAAGCCCCCGGAATCTCAAGCGTTTCGCTCGTCGCTCCAGGGGATTTTGGGGCTTCTCTTTATCGCTTCTTGCAACCCTTTTTAACCGCGAAAGCAACGAAGCCAACGACGGCAGAAATGATGAGAATATATACGAAATCGCCCACGCGCTGCGACGAGGCGTTGGAAATGCCGCGAACGCTCAAGCGGTGTTCCGCTTTCGGTGCGGTGAAGAAATAAACCGTGCCGGTTTGCGGAATTTCAATGTCGAGACTGGCGGTTTTCGTTCCCATTGTTGAAGTCATCGCGGCAACCGTGTTGTTCGGCTTTTCGGAAATGCCTTTCTGTTGACCGGATGTATCACCAGGAACCCTCCTGTCATAAATGCCAAATGTCCCCATAGAACTTGCGTCCGATGAAACTCCCCCTTCCATGTTTACCGCACCACTCTCGCTCTTCATGCTTCCGCTCATGGCGTCTCTGTAACCGCCATAACCGCTACCGCTATAACCGCCACCGCTGCTGCTGTAGCTGCCACTGTCTCCCATACCGCTCATACTTTCGCCGGACGTATTCGTATTCATCGGCTCCATCGGCTGTATTTTACTGCCGCGAGCGAGTCCAAGACCAACCTCGTTGTTCGCGTCGCTGTTGGAGATTTTGTCGCTAGACGGGGCAGCGCCGAGCTTTGACTCCCTGGATAGCATCGGAGTTGTTGCCGAAGAGCTATTGAGAGCTATTTGTGGCTTTGCGTTCTGTTGATAGTTTTGTGCTAAACGTTCTTCGTAACGCCTGATGTTTTCGGCGTCCGATTGAGAGAAAGAACTTGTAGCAACCATGCTGCCACTATCCCGAAACTGACTTCCTTTTTCCGTTTGCGGGCGAGCCGGCATTGGCGACGGACTCCCTAGCGGTTGCGAGCGTATTTCCGGTGACTGAGTAGCGCTATTCCCCGACAATTTAGACGCAAGATCTCGGTTGCTCAATTTCTGCCCCAACGAAGCTTGAGCCGCTTGCTGCTGACTCCTGTTTGCGTTACTAACACGTCCTCCGGCAATAGAGGCGGACGTGTCGCTCGGAGAAGTCACTCTTTGATAATCGCCGCTTTGCAATGCTTGTTGCGGCGTTTGTTGAGACGCTTGCGGCAAATGACTACCATTGAAAGTCGGCGTATCAAGAGCTATTGAGGAATCGTTCTGCGCCGGATTTGCATCTTCCTTGTCGCTTCTTGAGCGTTTGCCTTTTGTTTCCGCTTGAACAAAGCCGTTTTCCGCCAGCCATTTACCGTCAAATTGTTGATTCGACGATATGCCGGAAGAAGTGGATATCGACGAAGACGGCGTTTGTTCCATTTGCCAGTTGTTCGACGATTGCGCGACCACGTTTTTCCCGCGAACGTTGCTTTGCGACTCGAAACGCTGCTGAAGCTGTAGAGAATTAGACAACGCTTGCGTTTCTTTTTCTTGAGACAAAATAATGTTTTCTTGTTGCATTTCATAACCTGGGCGACCAGCCGCTATTTTTGCGGATTGTTCTCTTGGTTGAGAAGTTTCGGCAATTCGTATTTCATCAGCAGCGCCGCTCGTGTATCCGCGAGTCGATAAAACGCTTCCTAATTGCAACAAGTTTGTTTTTGCTCGCGTTTGTTCGTAGGGATTGCCGGTTTGTAGCGTTTGTTGTAATTTCGTTTCGACCCGTTTTTCGTAATCCGAAACGGTCTGCGTCACGGCAGTTTGATTAGACTCCCGCATCGTGCCGCCGAATGTGAATTTATAATTTTTCGGCAAATGCAGTCTCGCGTAAGACGCCGCCACCGGAATATTCAGCGATTCAAGGAACGGAATGTCTAACGAGCTTGTCCATCGGATTTTTTCTGTCGTTCCGGCATAAACAATCCGCACAATATAATCTAAATCGCCGACCTCGGTTTTAACAATCGGAATCCGTAGAAACGATTGTTTTTTCGCGGTTTTGAGATGATCTTCTGGAAGAACAGTCGGTTTGACCGGCTGACCAAAATCGCCTGTTTGTCCCGATTCGCGGGCGTTCCATTCCTGCGAAGTGAGAATCCGCACAGTCCAGATTTTCGCGTCGTAGGGCAATTTCAAATCGAGAAATTGCTCCGTCTTGTTGTCGATTCGATAAATTTGTTCCGCAAGATACTGACCGTTTTCACTCACCACCACGCGAGTTTCCGCTAGTCCGATTTGCGCTCCCGACATCTTGACCGTTTCTCGCCGTACCATCGAGAACGGCAGTTTCGCCGCAATCGCTTTTGACACGTTTGCATTTTGCGGATTTCCCGATTGATTATCTTGCACAGCGTTTTCCGGCGTATCATACACAGCCGATGGTATAACGAGATACGCTTCGGTCGCGCCGGAGCCGAGAATTTCCTGCAACCGCCGCCATTCGTTTTGCTGACGGCTGATTTTCCGCACGTTGACAATATCCTTTGCGTCCACCTGCAACTCGTCGCGGCTTCCGGCATTTTCCAAGACGATATATTGATTTCGCACGTTACCGGTCAGCATTTTCGGAATCGCTGCCGAATACGTTTTGCCGGAAATCAATTCACGGTCGTTGCGGATTAACACGCGGAACTCGTTCATAATTTCGTCCTGCAAATACAGCGTTACGAGAATCGCGTTATGATCGGTCTCTGCGATTTCTTTCCGTTGCAGCAACGGCGCGTCAATTCGCGCGTCCGCCATCTCTTGCGGCAATTCAAACTGAACGGAATGGATCCCGGCGTTTTGAATGTTGTAATCAAGAAGAATCATTTCCTCGACGCTTCGCGTATTCATACGAACATTCGTAATACTTTCGCCGATAACTTTCGGTTCACGCGGAATAAGCGTTAATTTGGCGGAAGCTTTGACACCAATCATCAATAATATTTTACGGCAAAGCGAACGTTGCGCGGATGTTATCCAATCGTTTCCCGAATTCATTTTCTCCTCGATTTGAAAAGCTTTCACGTCGCTTATTTGAACGTCAAACGCCGGATCGGTCAAAACCGCAAAACGCGTGAAATTCATATTTTTATTTTCCTTGCGTAACACGATAGGCAATTCTACCGTGCTTTCTTGATTGCGTAAAACCGTTCCTAAAATATTAAAAACAACGTGCCGACCATCAGGAATTGCCGTCCATAAAACGGTCAATTCCGTTTCGCCGGATTCCGTCAATTTTGTTGACCATTCTATCGGCAAATCGGATTGCACGGCGTCTAATTTTAACCCTTTGGGCAGAATCAACGCTTCTTTGAACGTGTGATCATTGGGCGAATAATAACAGTTAAAATTACTTTCCAATTTGATTTCGTGCGGAGTCAGTTTAACTATATTATGATTATTCATATAGCTATCACGATCTTTATCACGCTTACTGTCTACCGTTATCGGCAAAAGATAATCTTCCGTCATAAAACGGTACGCGCGGAACGCCGTGATACCGAGCGGTGATTGCGTTATCTTTTTGATTTCCGCAATATTGGACACTGCCGAAGCGTTTAGATTCGGCATATCGGTCATTGTTACATTGGACATGTTGTCGGTTTTAATTTCGAATCGCGGGCTGTGCTGAATCGTAATTCGTCCGTGATGCATGGCGGCGGCAGTAACGCCGACATTCGGCACGGCGATTTGATACGGTTTGTTTTCGGAAAAATCCGCTTTTTTCAGCAAGACGATATGATAATGATCGTTGCCTTCGGTCGGGTGAAGGAGTTCCACGTTGATTTGCGAATTGTTCGCGGAATCATTATCAGCCGCTTCGACATTTTCCCAGCCGCGCACGTTCTCGCCCGTCACTTCCGCAACCAAATAATCTTTGGGAATCCGCAAGAGGAACGCTTCTTGTTTTCCGCGTCGAAACGTCAACGACAAATCCCAATTCAATACCAATGAATCTTCCTGAACGTTGAATTGCAATTCGGAATCTGCCGTCAAACTTCGGTCAATTTCCGCTTCGGTTATCTTTGACCGCCACGACCAATGAAATTTTCCTTTGTTGTCGAGCGACGTATCAATCACTTCGCTGGCGCGTTCGGCAATCCATTTGTGTTGACCGGAAACTTCCGTACAACGAAATTCCATCCACTCTTCAGGAAGCGTCACACGCATTTTTCCCGCCGGAAATTTCGGCAAGGTTCCGGTGACAGAACGCCATCCGCCTTGCCGCTCGACTTTGAAACGTGCCGTCCATTCGAGCGTATGCTTTCCTTTGTCGCGTATTTGCACGACAAACATACCGTTTTGCGGCGATTCGTTTGACGATACATTCTGCGGTGAAATTTGTTGCGGCAAAACCGCTTGTTGTTGCGGAATATATTGTTGCTGCTGCGGAGTACTTTGCAGCGTTTGCTGCGGAAGCGGTTGAGGCAACGAAATGGTTGTTATTTCCGCGTCTTTGTCGTCTACTTTCAGCGAAGTCAAAATTCCGCGTTGAATCGGTATCGGAAACAATACCGCGTTATCGCCAGACAATTCAATTTCCGCTTTACCATGGATAACGAGATCGTCCGCCGCGTTGAGCGTTGCGGTATATTCGCCGAACGTCACTGCGTAATCCACCGGAAGTTTTTCTTCCGCCGCCGTTTTTTCGTCGGGATGAACGAGTTTCCAAAGTTCTTGATATTTGGCATACGGCACCAAAAGTTTCTGATCGTTTCGCGTCAGAATTTTCGGGTCGGGAAACTGATTTCCGTTTTGCGCCACCGCTAATGTTTCTTCGTCGTAGAATACGGCAATCGCGCCATCCGGCAACACCAACGGTTTTTCGGATTCGCCGTCCGCAAATGTTTGACGATTTGCGCAAACAAAAACCGTTATAGCAAGAAGTGAAATCACCATCAATTTTTCCACTGAAACGGAAGACTTGGGTTTTGCGATTTGAGATCGCGTCAATTTTTGCCATCCGCCGTGAATAAGGTAAACTACCATTATCCCAAACGCTGCTTTTACCGCTTCGTCGAATAGTTTTGCAAACACTTCCAATCCGGGCAACAACACGAACAACGTTCCGGCAATCATTACGGCAAGGACAAAAATCGTTTTGACGCGGACGGTTGATTTCAGCAACCAAAGCCCTGCGGCGAAAACCACTCCCCAAACCAGATAAAATCCAAATGTAATCAGCCGTGTGTTAACCATGCGAACGTTCATTACCGCATTGCCGCCGGAAATGCTGTTGTCGCCAATAAATTGAAATTGTAAATGCTTTTGAAGCGGCGAAGACAGATTTTTCTGCAACGTCACCTGCACTGGACGCACCGTTTGCAACGTTTGCTTTTGATACGGCACGGCTTCCGTGGATTTAGGTTTTCTTTTGCTATTGTCCTGTTTTTGATAGAACGCGAATTTAGAAACGTCACTTTTATAACCGCTTGACGTTGCTGGTGATTTCTTTTCATCTTCTATCAAACCTTCGCCAACAGAAGACGGTAAAGCGGAAGACGGCGCTGAATCTCGCATAGAATATTCTACTTGGTCATTACTATAGGTCGGATGCGGTGAATCATAAGCTTTTTTTGCCGATTCAAACAGCGGCGCACTATAATCGATTCCCCAATGAGAAATGTTTTTTGATGCAGTCAACCATTCACAACCGACAATGCCACGAACATACCGCAAAAGAATTGGTCGCGGCGTTTTTTCGGACAGCGTTTGATTGCCGATGCGGATAACGTCGTAACCGGGCGGGGCGGTAATGTTCCACGCAATGCGAGTGACGGGAATGTTTTGCCAGACAATCGTTCCGGTTTCCGTTTGTTTTTTTGCTGTGGAAATTTCTTTTTCGGAGTCTTCCGCTTTTTGCGGCACAAGAAGAACGGGAAGTTGAATATCCGACGACGCGAAAATCCGCGACGATTTGGAATTTCCGGGAATCGCCCAAATGATTTCAAGTTCACGAATCGCCGCGTCGTCTTTCGCCGGAATATCCACAAGAATTCCATTCGCGTCTTTTTGCAACTTTACTGTTTGACCATCAAGCGAAACCGACCAAATTTCTTCATTGCGGTAAAATCCGATTTTCAGAAAAACCGCCCGCGTTTTCAAATCATAAACCGCTTTGGCAATCCGCTTTCCATCGGCGGCAATTTCAATTTCTCCGCGAACCAACTGGACAATCGATGCGGGTAATTGAAAATCAGGATTGCGTTCAACCCGTATTTTTAACGGATTTTGCGGCGTTACGCCTTCATAAACGCCAAGTAGCCGACGACCGGGGATGTATTGCGTTGCAGCAAGTTCGCCTACGTCCACCTGACGAATTTCCTGATTGTTTTCGAGATCGTTTTCTATCGAAAGATTCAATTCTTCATGTCCTTCGACCGAAAATAATTCCGATTGCCACACCGCATTGTCGGCAAGAATGAGCGGAAGCTCCGTAACGTTTTCTTTGTTGTTTTCTTCTTTATTGTTATTTTTTTCGCCGTTTTTTTCACTCCGCGTTTGTTCAAAATTCACGCCGAGTACCGGATTCCCCGCAACCGGATTTGCAAGCTGCACGTCCCATTTGCGGTATTCTTTGCCGTCTTTCATAATCGGCGAGCTAACATATTCTTTGATAACAAGCCCACTCATTCCTTGTATTCCAATATTTTCCGGCGTATTGACCGGAAGTAAAAACGACAGCGATTTCGTCTGCGCTTGTTCGACGTTATAATGGACTTCGTAACTTGCCGACAACAACGACGGCGCGAATTGGAAAAACGCAAATGTTCTCGCTGTTAAACGCGACTCCTCGCGGGAAATTTTTAAGTCGGTCGAATACGGCTGACTCATATAACGAAACGCCATATCGGTCGGAAGTCCCGCGAGAAATTCCGTTCGTTCTTTGCTGTCGAGCGGAACAAGTCGCACATCGTTCTCCGAAGTAACCCGCATATCATTTTCCACATCAACCGCAATCGTTCCGCTATCGCTTGCCGCTCCGGTCAAACAGAATTGCGGAAACGCCAGTTTTTGCTCGTCCCAACTTCCAAACCAACCCGGCGTATTTCCTTTCGCCTCGAAAATCAAGGGAAAAACCGTTCCTGCAGAAATTCCGTTGACAATTTTGATTCGCACGTTTTTTCCTTTTTGCTCAAACGGCAGCGCAACGTCTTGTTGATTTGTTACGCGAACCACTGTCCAATGTTCCGGCGATTCGAGCGTCAATTCAAATAATTTTTCATAACGCGGCGCGACTTGCAGCAACCCGCGCAGCGTTTCTTCTTTGTCGTTGAGCGTTAAAACTTGATGCGATGTTGCGTCAAACGCCGGTTTCGGTTTGAGAAATTCGCAAACGATGCTCCACTTTTCCGTGTTCGGCGCATACCAAGCTGCCGCCGTTCTCACAACGGGCGCGTCCACGCTTACGTCAAACACGCTATCAGGAATCGCGTTGTTGAGAATTTGCGGCGCAATCGGAATCAACCGCGCCGCGTTCAGTTGATGAACATTCCACTGCGTATCGACTAATAACCCGAAAACCGCCGAATCGTTGTTCACGTCCAACGGTTGGAACGCCGGAAACGCCCATTCGGAAAGCGTTTCAACGGCAGACGCGATTTCAAAAAAATGTTCCGCCGTCAAATGAATCAGCACAAGACCGCTGACCGGTTCGTGGAAACGGACTTCCAGAACCGTTTTCTTATCGCGTTCCGTAACGCTCCAACGCGCTAATTGCGGCGACGTTACTTCCGTCATTTCAAAACCGGACGGCACGATAAATTCCGCCGACGGAATCGGCTGATGCAGTACGTCTAATGAAACCGTTGCGTGAAGTTTTTCGTAGTGTTCGGTCACTTCGGCAAATTGTACGCTTCTCGCCAATACCGAACGAATCTTTCGTGTCCGATGACTATTCAACGTCAAAACAAGATGTTGCGACGGATTTTTCGGCAACAGCTCAAACCGCGTCATGCGCGACACTCCTTCGCCTTTCACTTCGCGACGAACAATCATTGCGCCTTCTTTTAACTCCACATCGCCCGGCACGGCAAGCGTTTCGGCAGTTTTCGGCGCGTAAGGAATTTGAAAACGCAATTCTTGACGCACCGCGTCAAGATAAAGCGGCGTTGTCAGTTCGAGTTCCAATTTGTGCCGCCCTTTGCCGCGCAAAAAGAGAAGATACTCTGCTTGGTTTGTTTGTGTTGAGTTTTCTAATTGCGGTTTAATGCCGAGTTTTGCCGGATCGCCATTCAATAACGCCGAATGAACCGCGACATTTTCTAACGGAAGAGACGCGGTTTGCCACTTGTCGGAAAATGATTCCCATTCCAAAACCGCCTTGATTTTCGCTTGTTCGCCTTCAACAACAATTGTCAAACCGCTCGAAAGAAAGACAAGCGGGTTTGGCGGAACGGCTTCCGGTTCGTCCGGCGTTTTCGATTGTTGTTGCAGCGATTCCAACAACAGCGTTTCAAATTCTTCCCGCGAAAGTAAGACTCGATCTTTGCAGTTTTCGAGTAACGTCGCCATCTCGGAGTTCGGCACGAAAATTTCACGGACAGAAATTTTTGGAAGTTCTTTTGTTTTCTCTTTTTCTTCGGCAAAAATCCCACCGTTGCATAACAACATTGTCGCCAATGTTACCGCGATAACAAGATGTTTTTTTATTCGCAGATGACACAGATTTTTATTGATATTGTTCAAAAACAAAGCAAGCGACACAACAACATTCCCTAGAATTTGGTTTCCGTAGTTTGTACTAAAATTCTTCGACTTACGCATTGTTGTCTCCTTCCGTGTTTTGAGAAATGGGTTGATTTTCATGGTTTTCTGCAATGACTTCCGGCTTGGCTATGTCAGATTTTGTTTGGCGTGTTTGCGAATTTTTCCTATATTTTACAGCAAGTACGACAAACAAAATCAAAAGCAGAGGAATGATCGCAAGACCTCTAAAAATCAGCAGTATAAGAATAGTTATTCCTACAAACAAACATAAAGTCACAAGAACGCCAAGTAAAGTCACAAGTGCTCCAAATACCGTTGATGAAACTTGAGTGGATAGCAACTTGATTTTTTTCAGATTTGTTACGACAAGAGAGATTCCCCAAATCAAAATCGTCAAAACAATCGCCCATCGCGAACCAGACAGAATCACAAGAAGAGCCATCAACGTCGGAGCTATAAACGCGAGCAGCGCATAAATCGTAATAAGCCCGAAAACCGCAATTCCGCGAGTCCGCCAATTGTAGGGAATTAACACGATTCCGCCCGCCAAGAGCAATAAAAAGAGAAGCACGTTGGCAACGGCGGTTTTTCGTAAAACGACTTGCAACAGTTCCGGCGTTTGTTTATCCGGTTGTACGGTCGAGAAAAGATAAGACGTTCCTTCCACAGGGAAATCTTTCCATGAATCATTTTGCGGCATTCCTTTTTGCATTTCGTTTATCAATTCCGCATTGTTCGGTGTATTGGAAACATCAACTTCATTTCGGTCGTTGAAAGACAATGCCGAATCAAAATTTTTGGAAACGTTTCCGTAATAGGAAGTCAGCGCGTATTCTTCCGGCACATAAACAGCAATATAAAGATGCTGTATCGCTGGCTCGTCTGGAAAAACAGGGATCAAAATCGCCTCTTTTTCTTTCCATCGATTACGTTCCGGTTTGACATTCTCTTTCTTTTGCGTATAACGAAGTTCCAACAAAAACGGTTTGTCCGGTGCGGTCGAAGTCAACGGAATCAAATATTGTTTTGCCGCGTCGGTTTCAAGCGTTACCGGTTTACCATTGATTCGCGGTTCCGTATCAAATTGAGAATCAGGCGGCAAAACAATCGGCAAACGTTGTTTTACGCTTTGAATGCGATATAACGCTTGCACGGAAATTGTATTTGCCCGCGTCAAAACCGTCCGGATGACGCCGTATTCAACACTTGCCCGTTTGACTTCATGCAACTGATAACGAGTTGCCAACAGCGACAATTTCCAATCGTTGTGAAACTCAAACGCATACGCTGCATCGGGAACACGGTCGCTTGCGTCAATGTCGTGCTGCGGATCAATTTGCCGCAAACCTTCGTTGTTGTCCGACGCGGAAATATCAACGGTTTCCGCTTTAGAAAGAAGAATTTGTCCCCAAGAACGAAAGACGTCTTGCGGAATCAAACGCGGGATTGTAATATCAACGTTTTTTCCGTCAAGCAGTTGCGGAATTTGTTTTTCCCACGTCAAGTTGATTGTCCCGTTGCCGATTAGATTTACGTCTCTCGCAAAATTCCACGCTTCGTAGCCGTCCGCTACGTCTTCCGGCTGCGGCGAAATGACCGTGTCGCGAAATTCTTTGCTTTGATTGCGGAGGTCTTTGGCGATTTCTTTCGGCACGTCAATCCGCAACGATTTCACACCGCTGTAAAGAACGTTATAAGAAATTTTATCCGTGAAACGAACAACGCCGTCGTCAATTTTGGACGAGAGAAGTTGTTTAACTGTCACCTGCGGCGTCCGCTTCATCACTTGCAAGGAAAGTTCCGGTTGTTCGTTAGCAAAGACGTAAGCCAAAAGACCGGAACGCTGTTCCGAAACCCATTTGTCCGTCAACTGGTCAAATGGAACGTTTTGCATTCCTGAAAATCCGGTCGGCGTAATTCGCAAACTTTCCGGCGCAGCGAGAATCACAATCCCTTCTTTTTGCTCAATGCCTTCCGCCGTAACCACCGGCGCAAGAATTTTGATATCCACCGGCTTTTCCGTCTCTTTTGCCAATTCGTCTAACGAGTTCTCTTTTTGCAGCGTTACAACGATACTAAAAATCCCAATTGCTTTTTGCGCAAGATTGACAGTCAGACGTTTCATTTTCGGTTTGCCTTCTTGTGCCGGAATATCGGAAAGCTGATAGCCGTCAATCGTGACATTTGTCGTTTGATTATTATTGTTTGCCGGAGTCGCATTTATCGGCGATAGAGTTATTGTCTGCGGATTACTGATTTGTGGTTGCACATTGTTCGCTATCACAAGCGGATTAATGCGGCTCGCGTTGGCGACTCTTCGGACTTGGTATTCCGCCGGAATATCATAAAACAACTGAAATACACCCGCTTTTTCAATGCGATAAACGTTTTCCATTGAAACGCTATAATTGCCGTTGGAAGTAAAGTTTACATTCGTTTGCGTTTTCGCAAAAATTCGCGGCTGCTCTTTTCCAATATTTAATTCGAGTTCATACGCCGACGCAGAAAGCCGATACGCGAATCCGCCGTTGCGGATTTTGAGTGTTTGCGGAAGTTCCATCGGATCAATTTGAATCAGTCCCGATGTTTTTTTCTGTTCAACCGCCAGTCCGGGCGAAGCGTCCACCGCCAAAAGTCCTTGATGTCCGCCGACTCCGACAACTTGGATGCGCGGTACATTCAAAGAAAACGTGTCGCTGACCGGCACAAATTTTTCCATGTCGATCAACAATCCCTGACGTGTTTTTGCCGGTTCAAACAATTCCACCTGAATCACTTGCGTCTTATTTCCTTGTGAAATTTTCCACGACCGAACATTGTCATCCGCCACGCCGACAATTTTTTGATCGTCCGGCACTTCCACCGTGAGTTTGTCCAATTGCGCACGACTGATCGCGTAATTCAACACCACACGGTTCCGCATCACGCCTTCTTCAATCGTAACACGATGCAGCGACTGAACGTTTGCCAAAGCCGCAAGTCCTGTTGCGCCTTCCGCTTTCGGAGTCCAGCCGATTACAACATTCGGTGCGGAACCGGCAAACGCTCGAAAAATTGTTTCATTGACTTTGACTTTATTTTCGTCGTTTTCCGCCGATATTTCCGTTGCGGCGATCATTGGAGCAAAATCGACTTTAACGTCCGTGTCCGATACGCGAAATTCCCATCGGCTCAATGGGGCTTGCGGAACATGAAAGGATACGAAGTTACGCCCCGGCGACTTTTCGTAAGTTTTGGCGTAATTCAGCGTTAATACACCATGAACTGGCGAATCTTTTTTTCGTTTGACCAAGAGTTTGTATCCCTGTTCGTGATTGCCGATGATTTTTGCCGGTTCGTCTCCGATTTTTGCTTCAATGATCGCCGCACCTTGTAATTGCAAAGCAAGTTGATGCCAACCCGGTTCAAGAAGGTCAAATTTGACCGCCGCCGTCACTTCGACAAGATCGCCGTTGATTTTCGCCTGATTTTCCGTTGCGGTGATCATTGCCACAATGGGAGATTTCGGCGGATTGACCGTTAGTTTCGGTTTTTCCAATTCTTTAGCGGCGTCCCATAGCTTGCGAAATTCGGCATAAGGCAAAAACACGCCGCGTCCTTCTTGTTCAAACGTATTTTTGAGTTTGTCGTAAGGAACATAAACCGTCTGCTCTTTTTCAATAACCGCAACCGGTTTTGGCGTTGATAGTTCCGATGGTTTTTGTTCTTCTATTTGGGGTTCTTCTTTCGGATTTTCCGGCTGCGGCTCTTTCGTTTCCGTTTTCGATTCATTTTGGGGAGGTTCCGCTTTTGGATTTTCTATTTGCGGATTTTCCGTTTTTAGTTCTTCGTTTTGCGGATCGGCTGCTACCGTCTGTTGGTCTTCGGCAGAGATGCCCGCCGCATCCGTCGCCGGTTGTTCCGCCGCAACCGCAATGGCGGCAGGCGTTGCTGGATCTGTTTGAACACTTTCTTCCTGCGCAAACGATTTGGTCGCAACAAAAATGAGACAGCAGATTGTCGCCGTCAGAAGAAGCATAAAATTTCGGCTCGCTGTGAGAAGCATCAGGAGACCCCCTTTGTTGTTTTTTGAGAAATTTTGATGTTTTATCGCTACTGGTAATTATACAACACGATTGTAATTATACAATAATATATATCAACAACGAGAATGTAAACACGATAGATTTAAAAAAGTAAAGAAATATTGAAAAAATATTTTTGCCTCGAATTTATAATTCTTACTCTGAAAACCGTTCAAAAAGAATATTTAATCGAAATTAAAGTAAAAGAAGTATGGTCGTATGGATCAGAAATTGATTCGTCGGGGCGTTTTAGGAACTGTTATAAGCGGTGCTATATAGGTGGGCTTGGTGTCGTTTGCTATATATTCGCAACGCCAAAATCAAAATGAAAGTTTTCGGCGGATTCCGTACCGAAAAAGGCGTCTCTGTGTTCGCCAGAATCGGCTCGGTACTAGGTTCCGCATGCAAGCAAAAAATGTTACGGACATCATACAAAACGTATTCGCCAAACCGAATAAATCCGCCCTGGACGCTTGAATAGTTACTGTAGATTTATCTTGTTGCAACGACGGGCGAAAACAAAACAAACGAAATGAACGTATCTGAATGACATGGTTGATTCTTTCGCTACGTTCATTTCGTTTTCATCTGACATTTTCGGCGATTTACGGTTTTACACTCTATTGATATTCGTCCAGATTCACTGCAAGCGTTGCACCGTTCGAGGACACGTCAAGCGTGAGCGGCGTCGATGACGACTGCGTCAAAATATCCGGAATAATTTGCGGATGCTTTTTCCGTTGTTTTTGGATTTCCGCCTGCCATTTGAGCGAGTCGCGCGACATTGAGTGTGACTCTGCGCAACACGCATGTTCTTCCGTTTGAGTCAGTTCTATTTCCGGTCTCTTGTCGAGAACGACTTTGTAGGTTCCTTTCGGAACGCCGTTTTTACGGTAATTGGCAAACGTCGTGGCGACCTGGCAATGTCCCGATTGATCGGTTTTGCCAAAAAACATCGTGCTGTTCATCGGTGATGACGGCAACAAGATCACGTCCACTTCGTTCAACGGTTTCGTCCCCTGCACAACGGTAATCTTGCATGAAACGACTTTCGGAAACCCTTTCGGAGCGTCCGAACAGCCGAAGCTTAAACTTGCCAAACAGCCGACGATCATCAAAATACGTCGAGTCATAATATGTTCCTTAATTTTGTAAAAGTGTTGAGATTCAGGCAGAAGATTGGATTGGAGTAAAAATTTCAAAACGTGAAAGTATTGTAAACCAATCCTCCCGTCTTCTGTCTTAAAAAGTGTGAAAAATTTTATAATGATTTGCTTTCGCCGCCGGCAATCGTACCGTAAGCGCCCCAAATTCCAAACGGACTGGCACCGGTAAAATCTCCTTTGTCATCTTTGGGCAAATCAATTGTTTCAAGGTCTTGGCTCAAATGAGACCCGCAATCCACTGTATCAGAAATAAACTGCACTGAACCGTCTGCCAGCGTAACGTTCACGCCACCGGTATGGTGACTGCTCGCGCTGCTGATTGACGGTGCTATTTCCGAATTGCCTATGTCGGTGACATACATTGCTCCCGACGGTGAATTGGGCGGCAAAATCGTTTGAAAGCCAACGATCGTTGCGTTCCCTTCCGCATAATTCATCCCGCGTCCATAAGGTGCGACATCATAAGCGGCGGCATAAACGCTACGGTTTGTACTATCCACTCGCGCCTGCAAGTCGGAAAGAATTAACGAGTTGATAGCGACAATGCCGCCTTTCACATTCCGGCTACTTTCGCCGCTTGTTGTTACCGCTTCGGAAAACGCAACCGTGTTGGATGTTCCGTCGGCAATACTTGCAAACGTGCGAAAAGTTGGCGCCGTGTATGGCGGATGATACATCGGACCGGAAAACAAGCCACGTGAGTTGCTGTTCCCTGTATCCGTTCCGTTGATTGCGTCCGCATACGCCCCCATGTAATTGGTGCGTGTTGAATCGTTGCGGGGCGCAAATGGTTCTTTTGCGTTGCCATCCGATGGACACGCTAAATATGGAATCGACACAGAGTAAACGCCTTTCGTTTCACCGGAAGGAATAGGATTTTCCTTGGAACTGGGAAATCCCTGACTTGCCAGCGAAGCGTAAAGTGCGGATTGCTCTGCGTAAGGAAGCAACGTGACGTGAAAGCTAAGCCAATTTGGAACGTTTCCAAATCCCGCACTTCCGGCAGGAAACGCTTTGTTGGCGTCATGGTAGGTGTGAAGTGCAATTCCAATCTGCTTGAGATTGTTTGTACATTGCATCCTTCGTGCCGCTTCGCGTGCCGCCTGAACAGCCGGAAGGACAAGCGCAATCAAAATTCCAATGATTGCAATCACAACCAGAAGTTCTACGAGCGTAAACGCCGTTCTTCTTTGCTTGTTTTTGTTTTGAAACGTGAAAACAGCGATCAATGCAAGAAACACCGTAAACACGAACTCAAACAATATTTGAACTTGAGTCAACATTTTTATCCTTTTCGTTAAAAATTTTTGAAATAAATTTTTTACCAGCAAATAACACATCCACCGGTTTCAATCAAATCAGAATTTTTGATTCAAGGATAAAATCAAATCACAAACACGCACAGCAACACATGCAAAGGAACATGTGCCGCTTCCGGCGGCGAATGTTTTAAGAGACACATAACCGCCGAGTGATCATCATAAGCCACAGATAGAAAATCAATGATCCCGTAAAAAATATCGTTGTTGTTTAATATTTTTTTCGCTGACGAAATAGTATCCGGCAATGAAGTTATCGGCGCCGTGATTTTACCACACTGACAACCGTTGCCCGAAGAACCGCAATTGCAGGAATTTTTTTCAGATGTTGTTTGACGGCAGGAAAAAGTATCGGACGATTGCTGACAACATGTTTTTTCTTTGCAACACGAAGAACGACCAGAACAACACGATTTTGGTTGAGCATTTTGGGCATCGCTGGTTTTCAACACATTATTTTCACAGGAACAACCCGCACAGTAACAAAAGTTGACAGGTGTTACCGTGTTCAAAAAAACGATGGAAATTATCGTAAAAGTTGTCAAAAAGTGAAAATGACGTGGCATGTCAATTATCATTTAGATAGATTTGTTGATTTGTATCAAGGTACAATATAACTTATGGTAAAGAAAAATACAATACCTCATTTCCGAAATAAAAAACTTTGAAATACATCGAACCAAACTCGTATAAAATAAAAAATATTTTTCTAATTTTTTTGAAACGAATAAACTTTGGTGGGATATTCTACTACTTATATGTCCGTAATATTTCATAGTTCCCCAGTATATTTCATAGTTTTCCAGCAAATATCACGGGAAATCTGGTCTTTATTTCTTATTTGAAATAATACTGCAAATGCCGCGCCAAAATAAAAACTTTTCTCAAAATGATTCTACAGATGATTTCGTTTGGGGAGAATTAAAATCTACTTTTAATATCTATGTTTTTAGGGGACAATTGGGACTTGCTTTTTGGATTTCAGAAACTCCTGTCACAAGTGATTACGAACACCCAATAGTTAGAACGCCTACGGTATAATTCGGAAAAGTGATTATTGGATGCTCCCGACGCCTCTTTTGTCGCTTTGATTGCTCTTTTTCTGATTTTCTGCTTATTACTTGCTGATTGCCGCTTATTGCTGTAAAATTGGGAAAATTATTAGAAAGGCACAAACAGTGTCGGAAGTAAAAAAATGGGAAGAGAGTGTTATGATGCGGGCGGCGCGTGGATTGCCTGTTTCCCGCGTACCGGTTTGGCTGATGCGTCAGGCGGGGCGTTACATGCCCGAATACCGCGAAGTGCGACAGAAAACGACATTTCTGGAGTTGTGTAAAAATCCGCCGCTTGCCGCTGAAGTCATGCTGACAGCGGTGGATAAACTTAAAGTTGATGCAGCTATTATTTTTTCCGATCTCCTTCCAATTTTGGAGCCGATGGGGTTCCCTCTGGAGTTTTCCGTCAGTGATGGTCCCGTGATTCATTCTCCTCTTCGCACGGCGGAGGATTTAACGCGGGTATGTGAGTTGCGTGACGTTTCGCCGCTCGATTATGTCTTGGAAACAGTCCGCAAAACGCGGGAAGGTCTTGACGAGTCGCTTCCGGTGATCGGTTTTGCCGGCGCCCCGTTCACACTAGCGGGCTACGCGGTGGAAGGAGGAACCAGCCGCGACTTCCGTCAGACAAAATTACTGATGTATTCGCAACCGGACGTCTGGCATGAATTTCTCCGCCGGATCGCTGTTTCCGTCGCGAATTATCTGATTGCTCAAGCCGACGCGGGGGCGCAAATATTGCAGATATTTGACAGTTGGGTCGGCTGTCTTTCGTGCGGCGATTATCGACAATATGTTCTGCCGCACAGCAAGACGATTATTGATCTCGTGCGGGAATCCTGCCCCAATACGCCTATTATTCATTTCGGCACAGGGAATCCAATGCTGTTGCCGATGTTACGCGAGGCGGGCGGAAATGTGATCGGCGCGGATTGGCGGATTGCTATCGACGACGCATGGGCGATGATAGGACACGACCGCGCGATTCAGGGAAATCTTGATCCGATTGTCCTTTTGAGCGATTTGAAGACGATTGAACGTCAAACTCACGCGATTCTGCAAAAAACGGCACACCGCGCCGGTTATATCTTTAATCTTGGTCACGGAATCCTTCCGCAAACGCCGGTTGAGCATGTCGCCGCTCTCGTTGAAATCGTAAAAGCGTTTCCTATGGAACAACGGATCGCTTAAAGGAAATTCCAATATCTTCAAGGGCAAATCGGGTTGATTCTTAAGGGAACTTCTAAAAACCTCTTCCTCGTATCAGCAAGTCCTTATTTTTCAATGGTCGAATTTGTTGAAAGTGGAGTTTTGAGAAGTTCCTTTAAAATTTTTCTAACTATTCAGTCGCCATATCAAATAAATCCGCACAGCAACTGTAGAGTTACCCGAAAGATTTTACTATTGCAATTATCCGAACGGCTTGACTATTGCAGCTCTTATTTATTAAGTTTCCCTTAGTAGCCCGAATCGCGCCAACATGCGCCCTTATTCCCTTATGTTTCGTTCCATTGGATTTGGTAACAATCCATGAT
Organism: Planctomycetaceae bacterium; assembly: GCA_031267635.1. GTDB lineage: Bacteria > Planctomycetota > Planctomycetia > Pirellulales > Thermoguttaceae > WRMR01. Next base: position 8,742 of record JAIRYX010000209.1, on the reverse strand, counting down.
CTAAAACAATGAAGAGCATAAGGGTGCATTTGAGGGCGTTGTCGGCTACTAAGGGAAACTTGATAAATAAGGGCTGCAATAGTAAAATCCTTCGGATAACTATTCAGATGCCCAGTGCGGATTGGTTGGAGCGGCGGAATAGGTACGATAGCTCATGCGTAATATGAGTAAATAACATGGAGGTTTTATGTTGAATGATTTAATTGCTCGTGTTTCCCGCCAGTCTCCAATAAGTGTGTTGACGCGTACGTTGCTTGAGCATGCTTTTTCGCCCGATCATTGAAAAATTTTGAAAAAATGTTCTTATCCCGCTTGATTTTTCTTTTTTAATTTGGGATACTTATGTTTTACGGTAATTTTACCGTGTTCCTTCCGAAACTGTTAAGGTTTTTTCTTGATAGGTTACAAGTTGCAGATACTAAATGTCAGTGTTGGTTTTCAAGGTATGAAAAGAGAGTCAATCAACATTGGAATCTGATCGGCAACCGGAACCCTCAAAAATATTACCTTAAATCGTGCCAAAGCTAAACAGGAGCTTAAGACAAATGTCAGAAAAAAAACAACGGATCGCACGCCGTGAATTTCTCAAATGTGCGGCGGTTACCGGAGCCGCATTGGGCGTTCCGCAATTTATTCCGGGGAAGTTGCTCGGAAAAGACGGCGCAACCGCTCCGAGTGAAAAAATTGTCATGGGCGCAATCGGAATCGGCGCAAGAGGCGGACACGATTTGAGCGTCTTTTTAAGAGAAAAAGCCGTTCAATTTGTGGCGATTTGCGACATTCGTCGCGAACGCCGTGAAGCGGTCAAAAATATGGCGGATCAGAAATACGGCAACAAAGATTGTGCCATGTACCGCGATATGTTTGAAATTCTTCAGCGTCCCGATATTGACGCCATGCTGATTGCTACCGGCGACCGCTGGCACGCGCTCGCGTCGATTATCACCGCGAAAGCCGGAAAAGATATTTATTGCGAAAAACCGCTTTCGCTGACAATTGAAGACAGCCGCGCACTTGCCGATACGGTGAACCGTTATGGGCGAATTTATCAAGCCGGAACGCAACGCCGGAATATCGGAAACTTTCTATTAGCGGCGAAAATCGCGCATTCCGGCAAGCTTGGAAAAATCACCCGCGTTCACGCAAATACTTTGCATCCGGCAACGACGAACGATTGGCTACCGGAAGAACCGCTTCCCAACGCAAATGAAATTGATTGGGATCGTTGGCTCGGTCCGTGTCCCTGGCGTCCTTATAATATCAACTATACGCGAGGCGCGTGGCGAGGTTACTTTGATTTTCACGGCGGCGGAATCCTTGAATGGGGAACGCACACGGTGGATCTTTGCCAATGGGGAAATCAATCGGACGACACTGTTCCGATTAAATATTGGCCTGTTCATGAAAGCGGAAAATCGGAAATTCCGTCTTGGCTTCGTCCGCCGGGAGCGACAATGCAAGACGAAGAAGGCGTGCGAGGGACAACCGTTTGCGCGCAATACGCGAACGGCGTAGAACTGGTCATGCGCGACAAGGGTTGGCTCGGACTCGGAACATGCAGCGCACGTTACGAAGGCGAAGAGGGCTGGGTTGAAACCGGCGACAGCGGACGTATGGCTGTTTCCAGCGATGCTCTTCGCTCGGAAATCAAAGTCTTTCACGAAGCGGGAACGTCGCCGGACAATCATATCCGCGAGTTTCTCGAATGCGTCAAAACCCGTCGCAATCCGGCGTCGAGCGCAAGCGTTGCGGCAAACGCGCATATCGCGTGTCATTGCGCGTATATCGCATGGCAATTGAACCGCGTGGTCGAATTTGATCCGAAAACCGAACGGTTCATCAATGACGACGACGCAAATCGTATGATTTCCCGCGCCAAACGTGAACCATGGCGGCTTTAAAAGTGAAACGTTGAAGAAAAAGTGAAACGTTGAAGAAAATAAGAAAAGTTAAAAGCTAAAAATTGAAAGGGAAAAGCGCGATTCTGCTATCGCAATCGCCTCTTTTATTTCTATTGGCTTTTGAATGAACAATAAACAATTAAGGAATCTAACTTATGAAATATCGAATTTTCCTCTTGTCGGCGTTGTTAATGACGGCGGCATTGAATTGGGGGCAAAGCATTGCCCAAGAAGATAAACGGTCGGAAGCGGAACTGATTGCGGCATTAAATGTGCCGGATGATTCCGACGCCAGCGTGCGGCAATTTTCGCTTGCCGCCAAACAGCTTGCCGTTACTGGAACCGAAGCGGCGATTCCCGCACTTGCCGCGAAACTCGACAGCGAACGCTTCTCGCATTTTGCGCGTTACGGTCTGGAAACGAATCCCAGCCCGAAAGTCGATGAAGTTCTCTTCGATGCGCTCAAAATAATCAAAGATACAAAACGTCTCGTCGGCGTTATCAATACTATCGGCGAAAGAAAAAATCCGCAACTGATTGAAGAATTGCCCCGTCTTAACATGCAAACGGCTGTTTTCACAGCAAGTTTAGCGGCGATTGGTAATCTTGGAACGCCGGAAGCGGCAAATGCACTATTGGACGTTATTACCAAAGGATTACCCGACCAAAGCGCTGATCATCTTTCTCAAACGGATCGTGCCGCGATTGGCGACGCCGCGTTTCGTTGCGCCGAATTGTTGTTCCGAAGCGGTAACGCGGAAAAAGCGGTCGAACTTTACGACGCAGTTGCGGCTACGGAATCTATGCCGGGATACGTGCGGGAAGCCGCTATTTATGACGGAATTCTCGCAAGAAAAGCGGATGGACTTGCGGTCGTTGTGAAAAATCTGACAAACGAAAACTGGAACGTCTTTACGACGGCGCTGAAAGCGGCTCGCGAATTGCCGGGCGAGAATGTCGGTGCTGCGCTGCTCGACGCCGCGAAAGCGGAAGAGAACGGCAATCTTTCCTCGGAACGGAAAGCGATTGTGTTGGAAGCAGTCGCAAACCGATACGATAAAGCGGTTCTTCCAGAACTGATCGCCGGAGTGAAATCGGACAATCAAACGATTCGGCTTGCGTCGATTCGCGGACTGAAATATGTCGGCGACGCTTCGGCGGTGGACGCTCTTCTTGCGGTTGCGGTTCAAACCGGCGAAGAAAACGTAGCCGCCTCTCAAGCGGCGAGTTACACGCTGGTTTGGATTCCGGGCGAAACGGTGGACGCAAAAATCGTGGACGTTTTGAAAAACGGTAATGACGCGGCGCGAATCGTTGCGACAAAACTGGTCGAAGAACGCCGAATTAAGAGCGCGTTCCCCGTGTTGAGCGCGGCGGTAGTGGATAAAAATAAAGACGTGCGGAAAGTGTCGCTGGAAGCGATTGCTGAAACCGCCGGATTAGAAGAGATTCCGGTTCTTTATGAATTGTTGGCAAAAGCGTCGGCGGACGAAGATATTGCGGATTTGCAACGCGCGCTCAAAAGCGCGGCGGGACGGCAATCGCGAGAGCCGGCGGCGGAATTTGTGATTTCGCTTTATCAAAAAGCGGAGGGAAACGCAAAGCTGTTCTTGTTGGAATTGCTCGCGACCGTCGGAGGCGATAAAGCGGTGGACTTTGTTTCTTCGCAAGCATGGATCTCCGACCGCGACACGGTGGATAAAGCGTCGGCTGTCCTCGGAAACTGGGCGGACGCAAGTCAACATGCGCAAGAAGCGTTGTTAAAAATCGCGAAAGAGCCGAAACATCCGTTCCAACGACGCGGGATTCGCGGTTATATCCGCTTTGCAAGGCAGTTCAACATGAACGAAGACGAGCGAATCAATATCAGTAAAACGGTATTCGATATTGCGTCCAATCGGGAAGACAAAGCGTTGGTTTTCGACGTGATCAGCCGTAACCCGACCGAAAAAATGTTAGCTTACTCGCTTACATTTTTCGACAATGATGATTTTAAAGAAGACGCTTTCAAAGCGGCGGTCGCGGTCGGCAATAAAGTGCAAGGGAAACCCGCAATCCTGAACGATGCAATGAAAAAAGTTGTCGAGGCAACCAAAAACGCCGAAGCCAAAGAACAGGCACAACGTATTCTTGATCGAAAATAACGTTGGAATGTTCGACAAATTTTCACCTTGGCGCGGAGACAACATATTGCTTGCCTCCGCGTCTTTTAGTATATTCCTCGCACATTAAAACTCGGTTTTCATTAAAAGAAGACGTTAAAGATAAGAAAGACTTTTGGGACATGGTGAACGATAAGCACCATCTTAAAAAACGAGTTTTCAAGTTCTCTTGGAAATTCACCATAATGCCGCGAATGGAAAGTTTTTTACTTTTCGTCATTTCACAATGAACTTGCATTCATGTATCAAAAGAGCGAAGCGATTGTTTTAAAAACGATCGATTTCAGCGAAACAAGCAGCATTTTAACGCTGTTTTCGCGGGATTTCGGCAAAATACGCGCGTTGGCAAAAGGCGGACGGCGGCTTAAAGGACCTTTTGAATCCGCTTTGGATTTGATGTCCCATGTTTTAATAACCTACATTCCCAAGCGGGGTGACGTTTTGGATTTGTTGACGGAATCGAAACTTATCCGAAGGTTTCGCCTCAATCGTAAGAATCTCGGAGGAATGTACGCCGGCTTTTATCTGATTGAACTTCTCAACGAAATGATGGTCGAAGAGGAATCGGCGCCGGAATTGTTTGATAGCGCCGTTGAAACGTTGTCTCAACTTATCGACGCAAAACCGGCGACGCCGACATTGATGCGCTTTGAATGGCGAATGCTTGAACTAACGGGAAATTTTCCGTCGTTGGATTTTTGCGTATTGTGTGGAAAAAAAGTCGAAGATTCGCCGCATATCGCGTTTGGACACCTGGACGGCGGAGTGATCTGTCCGAAATGCCGTTCCGGCGTGCCGCAGATTTCTATGATAACCCCGATGTTGCGGAATGCGGTTTGGCGGCTCGTTACGCCGAATCCAAGTCAAGAGAACGGCGAAACTCAAGAAGCGGCGGCAATCGACAATTCGCAAATCGGACCAATGCGTGCGCTGCTCAATCGTCACATGAGTCATCTGCTCGGCAAACGTCCGGTGATGTTCGATTATTTTCGTAAGATGCAATAGGGACTTGTAAATAAATAACTGTTACAATTGCTGTGATTATCTTGGTTTGATTTTGTAATTCCATTTACCCCAAACATCGTGTTCCAAACCAGATTCAGGGTAGCCATCTTCCCATCGGAGATTTTTCGTTTCGTCGGATAAATATTGTCAGCTTCCATCGCGTATGCCTTCAATCTCGTTTGGCTTGTCGTATGACCGATCGGCTGATGATCACATCCCAACTCGTCAGCGGTTGTCGGCAAGTGGATATTATAAGTCGTGCAATAATTCTGATGATTTCGTTTTTTGAGGACAATATTTGAAACCGCAATAGAAAACGATGGCGTCAGTCGCCCAAGCCAAATAAATCCGCACTGGGCAACTGAATAGTACAAAGTCACGCAATTTCATTTGGTATTTTTCAACGTAAAATACTTATAAATTTGACATTTTTCATATCCAGGGAAATTGAGGCACTTCGTAATAGTTACTGTCGATTTTACCGAAAAATATCACTCTTACAGCCCTTGTTTATTGAGTTTCCTTATTAGCCCAAATCGCACCAATGTGCGTCCTTATTCCCTTATTTGTAACCATTCAGTCAATAGGAGTCTTTTAGAGTATTTGGACGGGAAAAAACCGGAAATTGGCGAACTCCAATTAACACATGGATTTCTCCAATTTTGATGGTTGGAGTTGGGCAAACCTTTTGCTGAATTTCATAATAAGGGCGGCAATAATAATATTGCCCGGTAAACTTGACAGTAACTATGCAGTTACCCGGTACGGATTTCTTTGGGTTGAGCGACTGAATAGTTATAGTATTTTATAAATCAATCCCTCCCAAAATGTGACATAAGCAGAAAAATTTATAGAAAATTTAGTAAACTGGTTTTGACTCTTGGGCAACTTTTTTGGTTATTGGTTTTCTTTTTCAGGATTTCCCCCTTTTCTTTTTCAAAGAAATCACCCTGCCTCCTGAGTCCCTAGCATCCCTTTTGTCCCAAATGTCCCTTGAATTCTTGGGACAAAAGAGACTTTAGGGGCAAAAGAAGTTTTAGGGACTTGGAAAAATTTGCCAACAACTCCCAAAACTGCCATTGACATAAAATCGGTTTATCTGCTATATTAAATATATTAGGTATAATTAACGCGAATTTTGGACATTCAAGGAAGAATCCAGTGACAAAAGTTGCCCTTTTAGCGGGAGGATTGGGAACGCGATTTACAGAAGAAACGGATATAAAGCCGAAACCGATGATCAATATCGGAGAATTTCCGATATTGTGGCATATTATGAAATATTTTTCCGTGTTCGGCATGGAAGATTTTTATGTTGCCGCAGGTTACAAAGGCGAGGTGATTAAAGATTATTTTGCCAACTACCGCACAACCAGCGGAAGTGTCATGGTGGATTTGGGAACGGGGCAGATCAAAACTTACGCTACGCCGCCGGAACAATGGCGGGTTCATCTCATCGAAACCGGGTTGGCAACGCAAACCGGCGGGCGTGTCCGGCGGATGGCGGAATGGTTAAACGTGTCGGAACCGTTTATTGTCACTTACGGCGACGGATTAGCAAATGTCGATTTGCACGCTCTTTTGAAATTTCATCAATCACATGGCAAATTGGCAACAATGACGGCGGTTCGACCTCCGGCGCGGTTCGGGGCAATCAATTTTGACGGCAACCGCGTTGCATCGTTCAGCGAAAAGCCGCAATCCGGCGAAGGTTGGATTAACGGCGGTTTTCTCGTGTTCGAACCGGGAGTTTTCGATTATCTGAAAAGCGATGCGGATTCGCTGGAATATCACGGATTGGAAAAAATCGCCGCCGACGGACAATTGATGGCGTTTCGTCACGACGGTTTTTGGCAGTGCATGGATACGTTACGCGATAAACTTTATCTTGAACAATTATGGAAAGAAGGCAAAGCCCCTTGGAAAATCTGGCATGATCGCGTTACATTGCGAGTTGTTCGTGCGGCATAAAATTTTATCCACCAAAACCATGATAACCAAACACATTATCCACCACGAAAACAGCATTATCATCAATAGATTCTATTGATGAATACAGATATTTAAAATTTATCTGTTGATAAAAATGATTGGACTGTAAAAGCATTCGTATCATGGGTTCGCGGTATAAAAAGATAGAAGATGATTTTTTCGCGGATAAAGAAATGAGTTGTGAAACCACTTTTTAGGAATTGAACATTATCAAGGACGTTATGTTATTTCAAAACATTTACGACAAATCGCGGGTTTTCATTACGGGGCACACGGGGTTCAAAGGAAGCTGGCTGACGGCATGGTTGTCTCGTCTTGGTGCGGAAATTTGCGGTTTTTCTGACCAACGATATACGGAACCATGCCATTACGCTTTATTGAATCCGAATATCCGTCGCGATGAATGCGGCGATATTCGCGACAGTGACTGGCTTGTGGATGTAGTGGGGAATTTCGCGCCGGATATTGTGTTTCATTTGGCGGCGCAGCCGCTTGTCCGGCGTTCCTATCACGATCCGCTGGAAACGTTTTCGACCAATGTGCTCGGAACGGCAAATGTGCTTCAGGCATGTTGCCAAACGCCATCGGTGAAAGCAGTTGTCGTTGTCACGACCGATAAAGTTTATGAAAACCGCGAATGGCATTGGGGCTATCGTGAAAATGATCCGCTTGGTGGTCACGATCCTTATGCCGCGTCCAAAGCATGTACGGAAATTGTCGCGGCAAGTTTTCGCTGCTCGTTCTTGGAAGAAAAAAACGTGTTGCTGGCAACTTGTCGGGCAGGCAATGTTATCGGTGGTGGTGACTGGGGGGGAGACCGGTTGATTCCCGATCTTGTCCGCGCGGCGATAAAAGGAAAAATTACGCCGATTCGGATGCCGCAGGCGGTTCGTCCTTGGCAGCATGTTTTGGAGCCGTTAGCAGGATATTTGCTTGTCGGACAAAAATTATTGGAAGCCGACAAAACATTCGCCGACGCATGGAATTTCGGTCCCGATATGGAATCAAGCGTTTCAGTCGAAGAAATAACGCGACTTGCGTTTAAACATTGGAAACAAATCCGCGTGGAATCGTTGGTGAAATCCGCTGGTAAAATGTCGTGTCATGAAACTGCGTATTTGACGCTCGACAGTTCCAAAGCCCGTCAGTTGTTACATTGGAAGCCCGTCTGGAACATCGAAGAAACGGTCGCACAAACGATTCGATGGTACGAATGTTATTATCGCACGGGAAAAATTCTTACGCACAAACAATTAGACCTGTTCATCGAAAACGCGGCAAAACTCGGCATTGTCTGGAACGAGCCGCAAACGGAAGAATTGAAAAAAGCGGGATAAATATTAAGTAACCGTTCATGGGTATTGTTTACTCTCAAATAGAGTGAATAGAAAAATCTCATTTTTACCTAATTTTTTTTTAACGAAACAACCTCAGCAGCAAACAGACCAAAACAATAACCTCACTAAATAGACTCCAAAAATGAATTACGAAGTTTCATCAACCTTATTAACATGTCCTATTTGATATGAACCAAAATTCATTGAAACGATTGCCTTATGGCATGTCCGATTTTCGCAGAATTCGGATAGAAAATTACGTTTACGTTGACAAGACGCGATTTATTGAGACGCTTGAATCGGAGAACAATTCGTCTCATTTTTTTATCCGTCCGCGTAAGTTCG
>JAIRYX010000165.1 GCA_031267635.1 Planctomycetaceae bacterium | reverse complement strand
CTCGCTTATCGACGTAAAATACAGCAATTACAACACCACGCCGTTGAGTTGCGAAGTTCCTATCGCCGGAAACACGTTTGATATTCAAACGCCGAGATTTAAGAAATGAGTAACGATTCAGTTGCCCAACCTAATCCCAATACATCCGCACGGCAATGGTAAAGTCTTTCGGGTAACCGGTCAATGGAGACGTCGCCATTCAGATTGCTACCCAGTGCCGTGCGGATCTATTTGGCTGGGCGACTGAATAGTATGTTTATTTATTTTTCAAACGTTTCTTCATCAGTTGTTCGATTTCATTAAGGATATTGTCATTTTGAATACTTTCTCTGCGAAGACGTTCATTTTCATCTAAAAGCGATTGTTGAGCGTTCTGTCTTGCTTCAAGAAGTTGTTGTTCAAATTCCAGTTTATCGGCTTGGCGTAGGTTGTCTTGCTTGCGGTATTGTTCTTCAAGCAATATCTTTTCTTTCCGCCAAGAGTCGTGTTGCGTGCGTAATTCGGCAAGTTTTTCATTTTGTTGCGTGGACTGTCGGCGGAGTTCCTGCGTTTCCTGTTCAATCGCAGAATTGACGTTGACAATTTCTTCATGAGATTTCGTAAGTTGTTGAAAATCGCGACGCAACTGCCGTAACTGAACGTATTGCCGTACAAAGATGACTGATAACGCAATGATCAATATTATCAAAATCATCGGCAATACAACAGAAAACGCCAACGTTTGGGGTTTTTGAGTTGAAAAAATCCGTGACATTTTTATTTGGTTTTGAGCGTGTTTCTTCTGATAATAATACTTCTTTTCCGGTAACAAATCTTTTGCCGATTGCTTCCCAAAGTCAAAGAAAATTTCGATATTGCGGTTGATAATGCTTGAACTGTCGGCAATTAAAAGGTTTTGCGATTGAGAGTTTTTCAGAAATTTTTGAAGACTTTCGTTTAATGCCGCGTCGGTTTCCGCGTTGGAACGGCGCGATGGCGAAGCATTCGGCAAGCCGATAAAAAGTAAAGCGTTAAGCTCGGCGGTAGAATGAATGTCGGCAGCGATTTCGATGAGCGTTTGAGCGTCAATCAATACGGCGATGATTTGCATGGAATGCGGTCGTCCTAGCAAATCGTTTCCCGCGTCGGAAATTTGAGCGACAAGAATTTGTTCCGTGTGGAATTTCCAAAGGAGAAAAGCGTTGTCGTAACGCTGTTCCGCGCGTCCGCTTTCCCATTGTACGCTTTTACAAATCGTTTCCCGAAAAAATGCTTCCGCATCCGCAGGAAACGTATCGGATTTATTCAGCACGGCATAAAAATCGGCGCCGGATTGACGATCAATTTGCCGTCCGAAACGAATCATTGGTAATTGCGAATGCGAAAATGTCATAAGGTCGCTTCTAAAAATTAACGCCAGAGTTCACAAGAGTTTTTCTTACTTCATTTCTTCTTTCCAAGAATTTCCCGGCTTAATATAATTTTCAAACGCTTTCCATTCTTCGCTTGTGATTGCATCGAAAGCGAAGTCCACAAAATATCCGCCGGTTGACATAAATTTCGGTAAACTCCAATCAAACGAACCTTTGTTCGGCACAAGCATCGTTTTTTCTTTGAGAAGTTCAATCGCGTCGGGAGCGGTTGATTCGCGCATCGCTACTGTTTCAACTCCGCCCCAAAGATAGCCGGCGTAAGCGTCCAACTCAATTCGTATCGGTTCGCCGCTTTTCCAATCAAAAATAATTTCGTAACTCGGATTGATTGTCATCGCTTTACCGTTGGACGGACACGAATACGTGCGATTGCCGATTTTAATATTCAACACTTGATCTTCAGGATAACTAAATCCGCCGAATTGTTTTAATGTCATACGGTAACGCATTCCTTCCGTGAAACGTTTAACTAAATCCATTGCCGTTTTCATTTCGCGAACTTCGTCTTCCGTCAGTTTCGATTGGTATTCTTTGATGAAATCAAAAATCAAATCCGCTTTCGCCTGCATAAGCGATGAGTTTCGTATCGCGATTTTATGGATTCTGGAACGTTTGTCATTCATTTGTCCTAAACCGTATTCGTCCAGTAATTCACGAACTTTTTCCGCCTGATATTCATCGGGGTGGTTTGTCAGAAAAATTTCCGCGAGTTCTGTAAAACCCTCCGATTTTTCGTTATACGCCATTTGAACCGCTGCGTGACGGATTTCGACAAGTTTTTTGTTAATCTTCTCTTTTAAGTGTCGAAGCCGTTCTTTGACAATTTCAAATTCCCGCAACTCCAATTGTTCCAGATAGCCATGAATTTCCAGCAGCGTTTTTTCATCTTCGGAGTTTTCAATTTTCTTTTCCTGAAAGTCCAATTCTTCGTCCATGAGACTGCGTTGTTTTTCTTTGATGACGGATGAATCGGGAAGCGGCGCCGAGTTGTTTTCGATTTGCGATAACCGTTCCGCCGGACTGAAATGTTCGTTGGAAAGCGTCGTCAGCGAATCTTTTTCTCGTTCGCGATCATAAATCCATTTCGCACTCCAACCGATTCCCACAATCACGCAAAGCGAAACGATAAACGGTACAAACGTCATCCAGAACCAATTTTGCCAATCGCGTCTGGAACGTCCTTCAATCCAATCGAAAATCGCTTCATAGCCAAACGGAGTTAAATTCATCGCGTCGGGCAAGCGAAGCGTATCAATAGAAACGCTTTGCTTGGAATCGCCGATTCGTTCCGTCGGAGAAATCGTTTCTCCAACAGCGGAGATCGGGAAATAACAAATATTGCGAATACGTCCCACTTCCCGCAAATTGGTATCAAAATCGCCGAGCCGTTTTTTTACATAATTTCGCGTTACATTCATTCCGCGCCGAAAGCCGTGAATGGATTTTTTCAAAATCGGAATCCGATCGCATTTGGTTACGCAAATTCCGACGTCGATATTGCGAAGGATCGGTTTAGCGTCTTTTCCGGAATTTGTATTCGCAAGTTGCCAGATCACTTCAATGCTTGTTTGTAACTTTTCGCGGATTACTTCGCTGTCCACATCGTTGCGGACTCGTTTGAGATCGAGCGAGTCGATCAAAAGAAGGACAACATCCGATTCCATGAGATGATCGGAAAACTGTTTCATATTTTCGAGGGAAAGTTCGTTATACGCTTTCCGAAAATCTTCGCCCGGATAATCCAACGTCATCATTTGAATTTTCGATCCGATTGATTGACGAAAGATCATAAATTGCAACATTGTCGTAACGTTTGTCGGCGCAGCCCAATGACCGGCGCGAAATGCGCGGACAATCTGATTCAGATATTGTTTGGTGGAGCCATCCGACGCAAACAGATGAAACGGCGGACGTGAAAGAACGTCGCAACCGAGCAGCGCGAGTCCGCCGAGAAACGAGGTTTTGCCGACGCCTTCCGTTCCGACAAGCGTCACTTTATAAAAATTTTTCATTTCGTAGCGTGTTTGTTGCGGTAACGTGACGGTGGTTTGTAGAGATTCTTCTGTCGTACTCATCATTGAATTTTCCAAAGTAAAAGCTAAAAGGCGTTCTTGTTTCCCGCTTTTCGTATTAAAACGCTTACGCAACCTTTAACTCTTCGTTTTTAACTTCCTCGTTTCATGTTCGCCTTAATATCAATTTTCGATACGTTCGGTTTCCTTGCCAAAGGAGTAATAATCCGAGAACGGCGATCACGACCACCCATTTAATCCATGCGCTCTGCACGGATTGCGAATTTCCGCCGAGCAATCCGTCAAGATAGCCGTTCAATAAAGCGGGAATAGATTTTGCTGCGGATTTTGTGAGTTCTCCTAAAAAACGTCCGGTTGCGTCCGCCATTTCCGGTAATCTTTCCGCAACCATCGGCAGTGTTCGATACCAAAGCGTAACGGCTAATCCGGTGTACAACAAAGAACGGTAAACAACATGCCGCAATTCCGCTCGCACGCCATGCCACGCAACACGAATATTACGCGCCTCCTTATAAAACGCTTGAACCGCTTTTTTGAACGGCGCCGTCGCGACTGTTTCCGACACGCGAACGACATAACGCAAAACGTTTCCGACACGCACCGGCGCAAGATAATAACCGACTCGCGAAGATAACGCGCCGCGACGAAGCAACGAACGTTTTTCCAATTTCGCCGCCGCACGCGCTCCTTTTGCCGTCTGACGCATTCCCGACTCCGCAACGGTTGCGGCAAGATCGCGTCCCACATTTTTTACCCCGATTTTTGCGGCGTTTTTCGCGCCTGTTGTCGCCGTCGTTTTTGCGGCGGAAACGCCGGACGACGTTCCCAAACTCGCAACAAGCAACGTTGCGTCGGCAACATCGAGAGCCGCCCAACCCAGTTCGCTCCACTCGTTGGGATAATTGTTATACCAGTTGCGAACAACATCCGCCGCGCCGCCGCCGGGAATACCGACCCACCATTCCTTTTGCCGCGCGTTGCCAGCGTCGTCAAAATATTTATCAAGCCACGCCTTGTTGTTATCGATTCGCTCTAATCCGGTATCTCCAAACTGCACGACATACGGCACGATCCGCACGCCGAGTTGTTCATCGTTGAGCGATTTCCGAAATAAATCGGATTTTTCATAACGGTTCAAAATATAAATCGCAATATCGCCGAATTTGTTGATTGCCGCCGCCGCTTGCGAAACGGTTTCGCCGTATTTCGTGTAAAGAAACGTTGCAACGTCGTCCGTTCCGTATTTTTCGCACAAGCTATCGGCAAGATTGGGGAGGTCGTCGAACAACTGCAAACAGAGCGGCGACGTCTTGGCGGCATTCCAAACCGCCGGATGCGAATCACGGATGGTCGTCAATTTCGCCGCAAGTTTTTCGTCGGTGGAATCTGTATTTTTATCGAGAAAATCCTGATTGGCGAACATCACGTCCATCAATTCGCCTATTGGAATTTTTCCTTGCCGGACGCAATATTGAATCACGCCGCCGTAATTACTGAAAAGAGCAAACGTATTCAGCACGACGGCTTCCGTTTCATTTTCTTCGATTTCCCGAAAAGAAAACAACGACTCCAGCGCGTTTTTGAAATGCGGATGATTTTTCCGAATCACTTGCAAAACATATTCCGGCGACGACGCTTCCGTGTCGGGAACGGTGTTGGCAAGAATCAGAAAAAGCGCGTCGTCGATCCACTCTTTTTCATTGTCGTAAAACGTGAGTAGTTGTTTCTCTTTGACATTCTGCATCAGGTAAACCATCAACGGATTATCACGAACCCGCCGCCACGAATCGACGTCTTGCGACGCTTCGCGTAAAGTCTGCAAATAATCGTCGCCTTGCTTGAGAATATCGTTGGCGGCGATATTATTGGTATTTCCGCGCACGAAGATCGCGGTTTCAAGGTTTTGCTGCAGCGGCAAAGAATGGGCGTATAAAAAGCATTCGCGTTGTTTGCCGAATGGAAACAAACGAGGATTCGCGGCAAGTTCCGCAAGTCGCAAATCGAAAAGTTCGATTTCGTGTTTGTCACGGTAATCCGCCAAGTGTTTCAGCCCGTCCGTGCCGGAGCGGTCGTAACGCACTAACATTGTTGCGGCGAGCGCACGTTCATTTCGGGAAAGTTCCATCTTGGCGAGTTCCGCCGCCGCGTCGGGATTCGTGCGTTTTAATTCCTCCGCCATCACAGCGACACGTTCGGCAATCTCGTTCTTTTCGAGATTTTTGGTGCAATAGACCGCGCCGTCCGTCAACCAGAAATAAAGTCCCATGACCAATAAAACGCACAAGCCGATCTGAATTGGAATTGATCCTAAAATACGAAAAATCAATCGCATAGAGTTCACCTTACTTTCGGATTGAGAGATTCCACGCCGATTAGCGCTCTAAAAAATACGTCACGCGTCGGCAATTTCCTACAAAAACTGTCCTTCCTCTACGATATGATAGAAGACAAAATCGACGTGCGATTCAATTATACCAAAAATTACAAATAATTGGAGAGAAAAGTACGCAAGAGTAACCATGGGGGACAAAAGGGCTTCTTGGAACCCATGGGACAAGAGGGACTATTGGAATTTGAGCGGCTCACTTTCCTGATTTTGGAAACTCTTTTGAGGATTTCCGGTTTTCTTTTTTAGGAGCTTTGCCTGCCCTCAAAGCTCCTAAAGTCCCAATTGTCCCTTTCGTCTCACGGAATAATTGCGCTTTTGATTGGTCCCCACGGACCTCGTTCCGTGCGGGTGTTTTCCCAACAGAGGCAGAAATAAACGGTTTTGCCGCGTTGATTTCCGTTAAATTCCAAAGTAAACGGGGGTCGGGTGCCGAAAGACGAATTGACCAGCTCTTCAATGGTCGTTGGCGGCGAATCCAAGATCGCCCAACGGATTTTCGCCCCATGCTGCCCATCCGGTTTGGCTTTGGATTTCTTTTTCCCCTGATCGTAAAAATGAATGGTCAGCCGCCGGATCATGCTGCTATCAATATCGAAATCAGGATACGTGGTCGCCACCGGCGCGTGCGTGCGGGTGATTTTATGAATCGGCAAGCCCATATTATCGCGGTCAATGTTGGTTACCAGGCGGTTATAGGTCAGAAATTCTTTAATATCCTGCCGCAATGCCTGCTCCAGAATTTTACGGGCGTCGTTTTTGGCTTGGACGGCGGATTTGGTACGGGTGTCGATTGATTCGGCTATTCCGAGTTTCGCCGCAAAATCGCCGTAGAGCGTTCCAAGCCGCTCCACTTCCTCGCCGGGAATTTGAAATCGCGTGAACGACGTTTGCAAACACGCCACAAGATTTTTCGCCCAAAACGAAAATCCGCCATCGGAACGCGGATAGTAATAATTTTTCGCCATAATAATTCTCCTAATCTCCTAGTTGAAGGGGGAATGAAAGAAATTTTTCGTAAAAAACAAGGAAACATTCCGTCGGATTTCCGGAAAACAGGACGCCATTCCGCTTGTTTTCGGCGGATTTCCTTCAGTTTCTCGCGAGATGTACACAAATATTTTAGTACATTGCGCAAGATTTTGCAACCTTGCGCAAACTCTGCGCAACCTTGCGCAAACTCTGCGCAACCTTGCGCAAACTCTGCACAACCTTGCGCAAACTCTGCGCAACCTTGCGTGAACTCTCCGCAACCTTGCGCGAACTCTCCGCAACCTTGCGCAAACTCTGCGCAACCTTGCGCGAACTCTCCGCAACCTTGCGCGAACTCTACGCAACCTTGCGCAAACTCTCCGCAACCTTGCGCGAACTCTGCGCAACCTTGCGCAAACTCTCCGCAACCTTGCGCAAACTCTCCGCAACCTTGCGCGAAGTTTCGTCGGTTACGCTAGAGGTTTTGTCGATTACGCTGAAAGCTCCGTCAATTTCGCTAGGGATTTTGCCTATTTCGCCGGAAGTCCCGCCGGTTTTGGCAGAGATTTTGCCTATTTCGCTGGTGATTTCGCCGATTTCGCTGAACGTTTCGCCAGTTACGCTAGGGAATTTGCTGATTTTGCCGAATGTTCCGCCGGTTTGACGGGAAGTTTCGCCGACTACGCCGGAGGTTTTGGGGGATAAGGGAGAGGTTTTGGGGGATAAGGGATACGAGTGACTCATGAGACTCGGGAAAACTTGATCAACAAGGGCGGCAATAGTAATCTCTTTCGGCAAAATCGACTGTAGCGACCCAGTTGCCGGTGCGGATTTATATCCATCGCATTTTAAAATTTGTTTCTCGCAAAGACGCCAAGAACATCGAGTGATTCTAAAAACTAAATTCTTCGCGCCGCCATGCCTTTGTGAGAAAACATCAATTGAAAGTAGTTTTAGTATATTTGGCTGGGCGGCTGAATCTTTTATAAATCAGTCCTCCCCAAATGTGAGCTAAACAGCGATTTTCTTGACGGATTGACACAAGAAGTAAAATTATTTATCATAAAAAACTCGGTACAAACGTTTATACAATCCCTTTCTCAAACGCAACCATGACTTGCGATTTTCACGAAACAGATAACCCCTACACTTATTACGACGATTCGCAACGTCAGGTTTCGCCGCCGTTTGATGACACGTTCGAGGATGAGGAATTAGAACGATTAAAAGAAAAAATCTTACGTTCCAATAAAAGAATATTTAAGTTTGTCGGATACGCAATGTTTTTTCCATTAGCTTTTACGACCGGTTGGACACTGTTGATATGGTTAACGTCGCCAATTGTCGGGGCGTTCGTTTTGGGCGTTTTTCTATTACTTGTAACAAGCGCGGTAACGATTGGAATATTTGCTCAAAGTCGATATTTCTTATATTTTGGCGCGATTTTCTCTTTTCAACCGGCTCGCTTTTTTATTGTTCGAGTTTATACTGCGTCTGTTGCAAAAAACGAGCCGTCGGTTGCACCGATTTACACGCTTCTTTTAACGGCTCTTTTAGCGGCGTCCGTATGTTATATTGTTCTCTTTATCAATGCGTGTTTTCAAATCCATAGAAACAACAATCAACTTCTTGAAATCTCTCAAATAAATGACCAAACGCCGTACAACCTTAATCGCAAGTAACAACAAACAATCCGCCGCCGACACAGACGCCGATTTATTCTCGCGGCTCGGCTTGGGAAGCGTTTCGGCGTGGATACTTGGTATCGTGTCGGCGTTGACCGCGATGACGTTGCTGCTGAACGGCGACGGACTGACGGTTGAAGGAGATAATCTTCTTGTCGCCGTTGTGTGGCAAATTCTTGCGGCGGCGTTACTGCTGATGCGTTGGTATCGCCGCAAGCCGCTTGATTTTTCCGGCACGTTCGACCGTCCGCAAAGCAATCGTTCCGAGTCGGCGTTGAATGCGGCAAACGCGACGCTTTCCTGCGATTTCCGATTCCAATGGTACGATATTGCGGCGGTATGTTTTTTTGGATGGATTGTCGTGTCGTTTGTTGCCGTTTGGTTTTCCGCAACCGGTTCGCCGCGGATGATGCTGACGATGCTGTCGCATTGGTGCGGATTTGCGGCGATGTTCGTAACGTGGCGGCTGACGCTCGGCAATTCGGCGATGATTCGCGGTATGTTGTTCTTGTTTGTCGCGCTGACCGTTGCGGAATCCGCCGCCGCGTATTACGATTATTCTTATCTCGCCCCGAAAAATCGGCGGGAATTTTACGAGCATCGCGAAGAAATATTCCGCATGAATAACGCCGTAACGCCCGGAGAACAAACACTACTCGAAGCTCGCGTCAAAAGTACAGAACCGCTCGGAACGTACAGTCTTACAAACTCGCTTGCGGGCGTTCTGGTGCCTTGGTGCGTATTTTTCGGCGGGATTGTTTTCTCCGTTTGCAACATCTTCAACCGTCACGGAAAAACATTTACTCTCTTTCACAAAGATACAGAGCCGCAAAGAAATAAATGTCAAAAAATTTC
Organism: Planctomycetaceae bacterium; assembly: GCA_031267635.1. Classification (GTDB taxonomy): domain Bacteria; phylum Planctomycetota; class Planctomycetia; order Pirellulales; family Thermoguttaceae; genus WRMR01. The sequence goes on along the minus strand of JAIRYX010000165.1, from coordinate 12,552 downwards.
CTATCGTCGTGTTATTACGCGAGTCATTCCAATACTCTATCCGCTTTTCACGCTTTTGTTATTCGCGGCAATCTTCGTTTTATTGGTTCTTACGCAAAGCCGTTCCGGTTTGCTTGCCGTGATATTCGGAATCGCGTGTCTCGCGGTTGGTCAATGCTTGCTGAAAATACGCAACAAACGTTTTTTGATCGGCGTAATCATCGGCACATCTGTTGTGTTACTCGGCGTCTTGATCGCACCGAGCAAAATTTCCGATAAAATTTCCGGCGAACTTCTCGGTAACGCGACGAAATCGTTCGGCTATCGTTTGCAGTATTGGCAATCAAGTTTAGGAATGATCGCCGATCATCCGTTGTTCGGCTGCGGAGTCGGCAATTTCAAAGAATTTTATACGCTTTACAAACTGCCGACCGCCAGCGAAACGGTTTCTGATCCGCACAATCTTTTCTTTGAAACAGCGTCGAATGCCGGTTTGCCCGCGTTAGCCGGATTACTCGCGTTGTTTGCCGCCGTGGTCATTAAAGCGATTGCCGCACGAAAAAACGAGCCGGAACCGTCGTCCGAACAACAGGAATCTTACAAATTCCATACGTTTCTGCCGATCATTCTTGGCGGCGGAATCGGTATCATTGCGGCTTTTGTTTATTCCTATACGAATTACGATCCGATGAAACCGGATGCGGCGGCGTTTTGTTTACTCGGTTTCGGAATCGGTACTCTTTTATTTTTGCCGGCAATTCTTTACACGCGGCAACGTTTGGAAAAGCTCGCGCCGGTTTGTTTCTTTGCGCTTGCCGTCAATCTTTTGGCGGCGGGCGGTATCGCGTTTCCGCATGTCAACGCCGCGTTCTGGTTTTTGCTGGCATTATGTTTGAATAGGAGTTTTGAATCGAAAGAGTATCTCTCGCAACAACGCGAAGAGACGGATGGTTTCTCCAATATATCTCTTACGTCGTTGCGGCTTTGCGAGCCGGATTCCAATAAAACGCATAAAAAGAAAACGGAAAGCGACGCGCATCGAAAATCAGAACCCCGTTTTTTATGTTTGGCAGCATGTTTTTTTGCGATGGCGTCGGCGTTTTATCCGTCGGCGTTTCTGACCAATCTTCGCGCCAATAAAATTTTACGCGACTTGCAAGCCGACGCTTTGCAAAACGCTTACATTGACCGCCGTATCACGCAATTAGAAAACGCCGTACAAGTCGATCCCTACCGCACGGAAGCATGGATTGGGCTTTGTCGCGACTTACTCGTGCAACATCGTGAATTTTCTGATAACGCGGTTCCAACTCGTGAATCTTCTCAGAATGTCGCGCAAGACAGCGATCGCGCGGGGCGGCGTGCGGCGGACAATTCCGATTTCCGCGAAGCGCTGAAATCGCTGACGAATCACTCGCAACGTCCGCGCAGTCTTTCGCGGGTAGAATCGCTGGCGTTGCCGGAAGACGCAGCCCGCGCGATGGTCCAAGCGGTACGTTCCGCGCCGTCGTCGGCAATGCGGCATGAAGAACTCGGCATGATTTTTTTTGACGATTACCAACATTCGCGCAACGTCAACTCGCTGGAAATCGCGGTCGTTTTATTAGAACGCGCGGCGGCGTTGTACCCGAATCACTCGACAGTTTATGTCGCTCTCGCCGCTTGCTATGACGCGCTCAACGAACAATCTTATAAACGCGAAACCGCTCAGCTCGCCGTCGGATTAGACTCCGCCACTCCCCACACCGACAGAAAACTCCCGCCGGAAGTACGCGAACAAATGATGCGGTTTTCAGAGAGCGAGTGACGAGCGGTAATCGACGGTAGGGGCAACCCTTGCAGTTGCCAGCGAGCGTTAAAAAACTAATGCTCTTTGTCAGAAAACATTCTGTTTATCGTTGGAAAACATTACAAAAAATACGGCGTTTGGTTACTGGAAAAAATCGCGGGCGGCGCGTTGTCGGGACGGCTTAATATGTTGGTTTCATGGGAAGTGATAAATATGTCGCTGGATTGCGGATTGCTGCTGACTTCGATTGTTTCCTCGCGCAATTGTTTGATATAACCCAAACCGCGAAACACTTCGAGAATTTCGCTGCAAGTCGGAAACATTCGTCCGCTGTTTCGCTTGTATTCATCAAGAGCGTTCATAAACTCAATTTCTTCCGGCGAATAATCGCGTTCGCATGTTGTCGGGTCAATTTGCCGACGGCGTTGCGCTTTGGTGCGGCGTTCTTTGTTTTCCGTTTTAGGCAATTTGGACGCTGTTGCCGATAACTCTTCATTTAATTTTTTGGGAAATACTTCTTCATTTGCGCGGCGTTCTACAGTCACCAATTCTTCAGGACGCACATTTTCTTTACGGGCGGTTTTCTGAACAAATTGGTGATATTCTTGCCCGGAAATTTCGCAACGTTTACGATGTTCTTCCGTTTTATTGTCGGAAGAAGCATGACTTTGAGAAGAACAACGGCATTGTAGCTCTGCCGATGTTTTCTTTTTCGCGTTTTTTTTCTCGTGGTTAGGTTGGGAAATTTTTTTCTTTTTTTTAACTGCTTGAGTTTTTGATTTTGATTCTTTTGCAACTTTCATCGTTTTTTTCTCCAGGGGGGAAAACGCAAAAATCAATGGGGGAAAATGATTTTTGTATATTAACTCTTTGCCGCAAATGGGGGAAATCGCGACATTCTTTCTATTCGCTACCAAATACCACATCCTTCTATTTGCAGTTATCGGTATGATGCAATATACACTATTTTTTTACGCACGACGAAAATCTTTTCTATTTTAACTTAAAATGTAATATTTTTTATATCAAAGAGGAGCGTTTTTTCAAAAAACAGTGATGCAGCAAAATTTGGAGTACAAATTTTAAAGTGTGAGGAGCGTATTGTATCTCACGTAAAATTTTTATGTTTGCCATCCGCTTGTGGAATATAAGCTGGGAGTTTCTTTTCCGCGAAAATTGGGGCAAATTGCGTGAGGCGTTGCCGTCCGTTTGTCATCGGAAGCGTCAGCATTTCTTCACCGACTAACGGTTTTGCGTAACGTATAAAATCGTCTGTCACGTCGTATCCGTTCGTCGCAATCCAGTTTTTCGGAAATGTTCTTTCGCTGTTTGCCACTTCCATCAGCGGAACTTTGTCATAACGCACATTGTAAATAAAGCCCGAATCTCGCAAAATCGTGGACATATAACCGCCTTGTTCGGTTGCGGCAAGTTCCACCGCTTTTTGTCCGGCACGGTACGCCTCATCAAGATCAACAATCGAAGCGTAAGCCATCGAATGACGCTGATCCGTTCCGGCGATGTTTCCACGCGCCGCACCTTTCGCAGCAATACCGACTCTGTTGAGATGATTGACTACCGCCTGCGCGACCGTAATTTGACTCGAACTGAAACTCGTGTGTCCAAACGAATCTTTTACCTCTCCGAGATTGCCTATATTGAACCCCTCGCTAATAACGACGATACAGCGTCCGTTTTGCTTGAGCGATGCGTTGACGTTTTCGGTGAGTTGTTCGAGCGAACACGGACTTTCCGCAAGATAAATTTGAAGCGGCATTTGACGTTTCGGATCGGCAAGCCGCGCGGCGGCGGGAATAAAACCGATTTTTCGCCCCATCGCTTGCAACACCAAAACCGGATCGGCGGGACACGAACCTTTATTTTCCTCGTTGGCATATTGCACCGTGTGCATCCAATATTTTGCCGCCGAACCATAACCCGGCGTATGGTCGATCAGTTTAAATTCACCGTCTCCCACGTCGTTGTCAATCGTTTTCGGCACGCCGACACCCAACAATTCCAAGCCGCGTTGCTGCGCAAGTTGAGCGATTTTATTCGCCGTGTCCATCGAATCGTTTCCGCCGTTATACAAAAAATATCCGACATTGTGCGATTTCAGCACATCAATCACCCGCTCGAAATCTTCAGATTGATTGGATTTGAGCTTGTATCGGCATGTTCCGATAGAACCGGCAACCGGCGTATAACGAAGCAGCGCGACTTCCTCTTCGCTTTGCGCGGATAAGTCGAGCAGTTCCTCTTTGAGAACACCTTCAATACCGTGATTCGCTCCGTAAACAGTGCCGATATTATCAAATTCGCGGGCGGCTTCAATCACTCCACGAAGCGAGCTGTTGATAACGCAAGTCGGTCCCCCACTCTGGGCAACGACAAGATTTTTCGGTTTGGACATTATGCTTTTCCTAGGAAAATGAGATAAAATAATCTTTAAGGGAAATGTTAAAACTTACGCATTTCCAGTTTCATTTTACAAGATTGTATGCTAAAATCAAGCGATTGGTTCAGGAAAAAGTATTACATAAAAATATCCAATTTATTTTTCGCGTTACAAAATTATACTTTCAATTTTATTTTTGAAGAACGATCCTTTGCGATGAGAATGAAAACAATAACTAAGCTTTTGCACATTCCCATCAAATCTCTTAAAATAAGCATCCAAACGTATATTCAATTGGTCTAAAAAGTTAGTCGTTCATTTTGCCAAGCCGAGATGGGCGAGCAATGCTTGTATGTGTTTCGCGGTTTTTCCGGTAAAGTCCAGATGGTCAATGATCCAATGGATCATATTACGCAACGATTCTCTTAGCATAGCGCGGCAACGTTCGCCAATAGTTGTCAGCTCCACAGACGCCCATTCGCTCCGACTTGTTGTATCCGGTTTCCGTACGAAGAGAGAGTACGCCAACATCACGAAGTAGGTGTGCCTGGTTTCTGATGATTTCGTTTTTGGGGGACAATAATTTGAAAACGCAATAGAAAACTATGGCGTCAGTTTCCCAAGCCAAATAAATCCGCATTGGGCAACTGCATCGTTGCCCAAAAGATTTTACCATTGCAATTACCCGAACGGCTTTACCATTGTAGCCCTTATTTATCACGTTTTGCACCACTTGAGGCATTGTAACGATAGCCATCGGATTCCTTCCTACTTTGAAATAATTTTTTACTATAAGTACCAGGGATTTCAGGGACAGGTGAGGATTTTGGAAAAAGAATTTCCAAAATCCGAGAAAGAAGACCGGAAATCAGAAAAGTGAGTCCCAATATCCCTCAAATCCTTTGTATCCCATTGCCTGCTCCCTTGAGAACAGCAAGCCGTTCTTGACATAAAAGTTTTTTGTAATAAACTACCAAGCAATGGTAACATGCGAAATATTATATCAGGCAACCTTTCCGTCGTTTCGTGTGTTGTTTCTTGGGTTTCCGGCGTAATTATGCTAAAGCTATCGCAATTGAAAAAGGAGATTTCACGGGGGATGCTGGCGGATAGGTTTCGCTTGCAGAGCCAGTTGAGGCGAATTGAGGAGGAATTCCTCAAGGGACGCGATGTTGTCTCGCGAATCAAATCAATTGAACAGGCGGTGGCGGTTTCGTGCCAAAAAGTTGAAGAACGCCGCAAGAATTTTCCAACGCTCACCTTTGACGGTTCGCTCCCTATCAATGAACGCCGCCGAGAAATCGCGGAAATCATCCGGGAAAACCAAGTCGCCGTGATATGCGGCGAAACCGGTTCGGGGAAATCGACGCAGATTCCGAAAATCTGCCTTGAAATCGGGCGAGGTTTATACGGCATGATCGGACACACGCAGCCGCGACGGATTGCCGCACGGTCGGTGGCGGCGCGGATTGCGGAAGAGATTCAAACGCCGCTCGGTCAACATGTAGGATACAAGGTGCGGTTTGCAGATCAGACCTCGCCGAAAACGCTTGTCAAGCTGATGACCGACGGCGTCCTGCTGGCGGAATCGCAAAACGACCGATTCTTCAATCAATACGACACAATTATTATTGACGAAGCGCATGAACGGTCGCTTAATATTGATTTTCTGATAGGCATGATGCGGCGGCTGATGCAACAACGGCGCGACCTCAAACTGATCGTCACGTCGGCGACGATTGACGCGGCGCGGTTCGCGGAACATTTCGCCGTCGGCGAAAAAGCGGTTCCGGTGGTGGAAGTGTCGGGACGGACGTTCCCGATTGAGATTTATTACCGCCCAATCGACGCAGAAAACGACGCGGAGGAGCGGAAGGGACAAAAGGAGCAAGCCAAGGGACAGTTGGAATACCGGAGACAATCGGGACAAAGCGAAATTCTTGAAGAAGAACGCCTGAAATCAGAAAAAGAACGCTTGCTGCTGGAAAGAGAGCCGCAAAAATCAGAACAATCTGTTCCAAAAACAAAAAATCAAGTCCCAAAGGTTGCTAAAAGCCCCAATATTCTTTCTGTTCCTCGAAATTTAAGTTCTCCAGACGCCGAGCCGGATATCCACCGCGCGGTTTTAAACGCAATAGACGAGCTTGTAGCGGACGAAACGGTCGCCAGTGGACGCGGGGATATGTTAATTTTTATGCCGACAGAACGCGATATTTTAGAAACCGCGAAACTTCTTCGGGCACACACGATTTCCGGCGATCCTCTGCACCAGACGGAAATCCTGCCGCTTTATTCGCGTCTTCCAGTCGAACAGCAGCAAAAGATATTCAAGCCCTCCGCGCATCGCCGCATCGTCATTGCCACGAATGTCGCGGAATCGTCGCTGACAGTGCCGGGAATTCGTTACGTCATCGACGCCGGAACGGCGCGGCTAAGCCGGTACTCCGCGAGATCCCGCACGCAACGGTTGCCGATTGAACCGATTTCACGGGCGTCGGCGGATCAGCGTGCCGGACGTTGCGGGCGAATCGGGGCGGGAATCTGCGTTCGTTTGTACAGTGAATCGGATTACAATCGCCGTGATCGTTACACAATACCGGAGATCCAGCGAACGAATCTTGCGTCGGTGATTTTGCAAACAAAATCACTCAAGCTGGGCGCAGTCGAGAAATTTCCGTTCCTGGATCCGCCGCGATCCGCCGCTGTTTCCGACGGCTATAAAACGCTGTTTGAAATCGGCGCGATTGATGCACGGCAAAATCTTACGGAAATCGGGCGGCAGCTGGCGCGGCTACCAGTTGACCCGCGAATTGCACGGATGATTCTCGCGGCAAACGAAAACGGAGTGCTACGCGAAATGCTGATTCTCGCGGCGGCGCTGGAGGTTCAAGATCCACGCGACCGTCCGCACGAATTGCAAGACAAGGCGGACGCAGCTCATCAAAAATTCCTCGATCCGCACTCTGATTTTCTGACGTACTTGAATATTTGGGATTTTTATCATCGGCTGAAAGAAAAGCTGTCCCAAAACCAGCTCCGTAAAGCGTGTGCGCAGAATTTCCTGTCTTACAACCGGATGCGGGAATGGACGGATATTCATTTGCAATTACAGCCGCTTGTGCGGGATGCGGGAATGAAATTGCAAAAACGCCGCGATAACGACGCCGCTTTTTACGACGCGATCCACCGCTCCATTCTCGCCGGCTTGCTTTCGGGAATCGCGCATCGGGAACAGAAATTTGAGTACGCGGCAACCGGCAACGCGAAATTCTTCGTGTGGCCCGGAAGCGGGGTCGGAAAAAACGCGGAGAGGGAAAGAGATGCTTTGGCAGAATCAACAGGATTGGCAGACAAAAAAAGCGTTGCGGATAAGAAAAGAGATTTGAAAAACAAAAGAGTTCCTGGAGACAGAGACGCCGTTCAAGGGGAAAAATTCTCTTCCAACACTTCGCCTCCAGCGATTTCAATGCCGAATTGGATCGTCGCTGCCGAGCGGGTGGAGACGACGCGGAAGTTCCTGCGTACTGTCGGACGCATTGAATCAGACTGGATTGAACCGCTTGCCGCACATCTGACGAATAAAAGTTACCACGAGCCGCATTGGTCGGAAGACGCAGGGCGGGTGACTGCCTATGAAAAGGTGACGCTGTTCGGATTGACGATTGTGCCACGCCGCCGCGTGAATTTCGGAACCATCAATCCGTCGGAAGCACGCGAGATTTTTCTCAACGCTCTGACCGAAGGAGAAGCGGGAACATTGAAAGCCGATTTTTATCGGCACAATCAGCAAATGAGGGAAGACGCGAAATCGCTACAGGCGAAGCTGCGGCGGCATGAGTTCCTGCTCGGCGCCGGAGCTGTCTACGAATTTTATCAGGCACGGATTCCCGACGGTGTCTATGACCGCCAAACGCTGGAACGTTGGTATAAGACGCTCGCTCAAGAAGATCGGCGTTCGCTGTTTATGACGCTTGCGGATGTAGCAAAGGACGACGTGGACGAATCGATGGTTTCGCAATTTCCCGACACGCTAACGACGCTGCACGGTACGGAAGCACAACTCGAATACGCCTTTGCGCCGGGCGAATCCAACGACGGTTTGACGGTGGTTGTCCCGTTGGAAGGTTTGCGAGAAATGGAACCGTCGCGTGTCGGCTGGCTTGTGCCGGGATTGCTTGCCGCAAAAGTCGAAGCGATGCTGCGGACGTTACCGAAAGCGTTGCGGCGATCACTGGTTCCCATTCCCGACACGGCAAAAGTGATTGTCTCGCAGATCCATTTCGGCGACGGTTCGTTGGAGGAAACGGCGGCGCGTTTGGCAAGCCGGATTGCGGGCGAGCGAATCGCCGTCTCCGATTTTGATTGGGAGCGGCTGCCGGAAGAATTGCGGATGAATTTCCGAGTTCTCGACGCGGACGGAAAGCCGCTGGCGGAAAGCCGCAATCTGGACTCGCTCCGCAAAGAGCTTGGCGTGCAGCAGGCGGAAGCGTTTGCGGCGATTGCGGTCAAAGACGTGCCGCAGTGGGGGCGTGAAAAGATAATCGCATGGGATTTCGGCGATTTTCCTGAAACGCTTGAAATCCGTCGCGGCGGCATGACCGTGACCGTGTATCCCGCGCTGCTGGATCAACGGGAATCGGTTGCGCAACGCTTGGCGAACTCGCCCGATCAAGCGTTAAAGATTTCGCGGCGCGGCGTTTTACGGCTGTTTCAGCTTGCCTATCGAAAAGTATTGCAGACGCAAGCACATTGGATTCCCGATTTCGAGAAACTACAAATTTCTTCGTTGGGACTTCCTGATTTCGATCTAAAACGCGATCTTGCCGATCTACTTGCTGCCCGCGCGTTGGAACTCGACGAGCAACCGCTGCCCCGCTCGGAGGCGGCATTTCACGAACGTTTACAGACAGCGAAAGAGCGAATCGGTCTTGCTGTGCAGGACGTAGCCCGTGTCATTGCGCCGCTTTTGGAAAACTTTCAACACGTGCGTCTCCTGGTGGAACAAAACGCGAAATCGCGTCATCAAACGGCATTTCATGACGTAAAACAACAAGTGAACCGTCTTTTTGTCCCCGGTTTTCTGATTGACACGGATTGGCATTGGCTGAAAGAATACCCACGTTATCTCAAAGCGATTGTGCAGCGGCTGGACAAACTCAAAAGCGGCGGCGAACAGCAGGACATGACCACGACGCAACAATTAGAACGTTGGCAGTCGCGGTACGAAGAACGCCTTGCTCTGCATGATTCGCTTGGACTCGCCGACATGGAACTGGCTCTTCTCCGATGGATGCTCGAAGAGTACCGCGTTTCCTTATTCGCCCAGAAACTCGGCACAGCAATAAAAATCTCTGAACAACGGCTCGAAAAACAAATGGAGAAAGTGAAGAAGTAAAGCTTTCCCCAATCCCAAGAGTTTCCGTCACCTCAATTGTTCTTCCGAATGACAGTTGGAACTTTGGGGACAGGTGAAACCATTAGAGAAGAAGAATATATTTGCAGGAATTTTACTTAACTCATGTTACGCATGAGCTATCGTACCTATTCAGCCGCCCCGTGCGGATCAATTGGGTTGGAGTGGCTGAATAGTTACGTTTCCTGAATGTTAATCGCTCATGCGTAACATGAGTTATCCTTAATTTTTATTTCCTATGTCTTCGTTAATGAATAAAATAAGCTCCCCTCACCAAGAACCGGAACCGTTCACGGTCAGCGAATTGACGCTTCTTATCAAGGAGATGCTGGAAACGGCGTTTGTTGACCTTCGCGTGACGGGCGAAGTTTCTAATTTAAGCCGTCCGCGCTCCGGCCATTTTTATTTGACGCTCAAAGACGACTCGTCGCAGCTCCCGGCGGTTGTTTGGCGGTCATCGGCGTCGCGGGTTTCGTTTGATCTGAAGGACGGACAGCTTGTAACATGTCATGGGCGGATCGACGTTTATCCGCCGCACGGAAAATATCAGCTTGTCATCGACCAAATGGAACCGCATGGACAAGGCGGGTTGGAGACGGCGTTTCGTCAGTTGCATGCGCGGCTTGAAGCGGAAGGTTTATTCGCGCCGGAGCGGAAAAAGCCGATTCCGAAAACCATCCGTCGCGTGGCTGTTGTCACCAGTCCGACCGGTGCGGCAATCCGCGACTTTTTGCAAGTTCTATCGCGTCGAACGCGGCGGGTGGACGTCCTCCTTGTGCCGGTGCGAGTGCAAGGCGATGAAGCGGCGCTCGAAATTGCCGGAGCCATTCAATTACTCAATCATGCCGTATCCAACGGAAATTCTTCGGAATCCAACAACGTAGTCGGCACGCAGCCGCTTGATTGTCTTGTTGTGACTCGCGGCGGCGGAAGTCTTGAAGACCTTTGGGCGTTTAATGAAGAGCCGCTTATCCGTGCGGTAGCGGCGTCGCGTATTCCGGTCGTTTCTGCGGTTGGGCATGAGATTGACGTCACGCTATGCGACTTGGCGGCGGATTTGCGGGCGTTGACTCCCAGTGAAGCGGCAGAGCGCATCGCGCCGGACGACACGGAAATGAAAGAAACGTTAGACAGAATCCAGCGGGGGTTAGAACGAAGTCTCGAACAAAGATTGCAACTTGCTCATCAAAAGCTGATGCGGTTTCAGGAACACCCGTTTTTCCGCCGACCTGTAGAAACGTTGATTTTTCCCATGCAAAAAACGCTCGACCATGTTGACGCAACGTTACGTCAAGGGATTCAAACCCGCTTGGAACGCTCGGCGGCACAACTCGGTAACTTTGCGGCAAAGCTAGACTCGCTCAGTCCGGTCTCGGTTTTGGGACGCGGTTATTCGCTCACGTTCGACCGTCAAAATCGTCTTCTGACACACGCGACAGACATTGCCGAAGGCGAAGAGCTTTTCACGCGGTTTGTTGATGGAACCGTGCGAAGCGTCGTGCGGGACAAAATATCTTGATTTGCTCTCTACGCGCGAGATACTCATCACAGAAAAAAGGAACGTTAAGGACAAGAAAGGATATTAGGGAACAAAACTTATTTTTGATTTCACAAACTCTTGTTCCAAGCGTCTCTTTTGTCCCAAACGTTTCTCCGTTTTTTTATTTCTTAAATCTCGGCGGTAAAACGGAAGTTCCTTTTCAATCAAACAAGAATTTCCATTGTAAGTTATTGATACTTTAGTATTTACGTCAATTTTTTTGTTTTTGATTTATTGGCTACATTTTTTAGTTTTGATTTGATTTGATTTGATTTGATTTGATTTTTGCAGGGAGGATTTCTGGGATTGGGATGTTGACAAGTGTCAAGAGTTGTTCGATTTCTTTGTGCGGTTTGGGAACATAAAGGGCAGGGATGTTGCCGTCGCGTTGGATTTCAACAGTGCATAGCGTTTTCAATAACTCAATTCCTTCCTCAACCGTCATGTCCAACGTGTTCCAATATTCCCGCAATGTTTGTATTAACAAGTACGACAACATCACAACGAAAACATGTCCGCGTGTTCGATTTTGTTTTCGCACATAGATAGGTCGCAAGTTCAATTGACCGGTCTTGCACGTCCGAAACGCTTCTTCGACCATTGCCAAGTCCTTGTATCGCGCATGAACGGATTCCTTGTCAAGCTCGTCAACGTTCAAACTCGTCATCAAACAATAGCAACCATCAAGTTTTGAAATCTCCTGTAACTTCTCTTGATCCGTAACAAGACGAATCGTCCGCAACTTCTCATCAATCTCCAAGTGATTCCAACTTTGCAGATTCATCCGCCGTAATTTGTTCAACTTCAATATTTTCGATTGACGGTTCTTGTTGATTTCATCGGTGCGTCTCGGATTGCGTTTCAAAATATATCGTTTGCCGTTATCAAGAATCACCTCGCTCAATTCTTCATCAAACAACGATAATTGCAGCACGTTTTGTTCCATCAGTTTTTCAATTTGCTTTTTGGTTAATGCCGTAATAAAATCAAAATTCACCTCAAATAATTCTTTTTGTTGCGGACTTTTAATCATACCGCGATCTCCGACAAAGACAACTTTTTTCGCGTGAAACTGTTCGGATGTTTTCCTGATTTGGTTGTGCATCGTTTGTGTATCATTCGTGTTGCCTTCAAAAACTTCAATCGCAACAGGCGTTCCGTCTTGCGAACAAAGCAAGCCGACAACGATTTGCATTTTTCCATTATTTCTTCTCGCGGTTGTAACCGACAGCGGCGAGTTCATTGTGAACTCCCTCAAAATACGACGAGGTTACGTCGTACAAAAATAACGAACACGGCGATTGATCGTAACGTTTCTTGTATAATTTTGACGTTGTGTTTAGGATATTCCATTTTTACCAAGGAGGTTATCATGCTTCGCCGAGATTATACAGAACAAGAAAAACAAACGTTTCATCATTTGCGATTTCATC